>NZ_JBWJPD010000007.1:0-191410 GCF_056393165.1 Stenotrophomonas sp. Steno-C17 | reverse complement strand
CGGATCAACGACGTACGTTCATGGCCGATCATCGTCCAAGTCAGGGGAAGGGGCATGAGGACGGAGGGCTACCGTCGAACGCTGCATGGCGTGATCGATGGCCATCGCTTCCAGATAACGGTGACCAGCGAAATGGCTGACCTGTTCAATTTCCTGGCCACTGTTGATGGTGCAAGGGTGAACGTGCCGCAGCAGGGCGCTATTCGCAACAAAGGTGATGCCATGCAGCTTGCGCTTGCCGCTATCGAGCGACACATCGAGGAGTTGGGTCGGCGAGCGTAAGCCTTGTTGCGCGGCCGTTACGGCCCTGCTCATCCCTGTTGACGGGGAAGAAGGAGTCGTCGGGGCGACGCCGACTTCGACGGACATGTCCGGACTGCAACTACGCAAAGAATTCCTGATCGCTCACGCGGCACCCCACCGGCCACCGGGGCCACCCGGCATTGTGCCTGGGATCGGATGGCTGGTTGGGTGCAGGCGCGTCGGCAAGTACCTTGGAAGGCTGCTGCCCGGTCGCAGGGGGGGGGCTTTAGCGCTGATCTCCGATCTACGGCCTGTACAGCTCGTCCGGGTCGATGCCAGCCATCCAAAGAAGGCGGTCGCGACGGACCTGCTCAGCCCATTTTTCCCGAAGTACATCCATGGGAACAACACCCATAGCGCCGCAGGCGGGGCAGGTCAGATCTATGCAGGTGGCGCCCCGAGCGAAGCCGTGGCCTTCCGACAGGCGATCCACGTAATCGCAGGCCGAGCATTTGCAGAAGACGGCTTCAATACCATCCAAGTTTGGATTGTTCCGCAATGTTGAGCGGATCCGGATGATACGGAAAGAGTCGAAGGCGGGCATGTGTCTAGCCAGTATGGGGCTGGACACGGGCACGAAGGTCGTCGTACCGGAGAAGAGCCAAGAGTCTGGAGTGTCTCACGTAGGCGTGAACGCATCATAAAGACCGCGCTCGCAGGCAGCGAATCCCGCCGGTTTTAGCCTTCCATATCTACAGCGGTGACACCGAGATGAGTTTCCAGCAGCCTTCGGCAATCTCTTCCGCACCAGGATCTCCTCGAAGGCTGGGACGGCGTTGCAGGCGCTCCCTGAGGTCGAGCAGCCAAGCGGGTCTGGAGCCGTGCGGGTTCCTGATGTAGATGTCGCAGGCCAACCGAACAATCGGCGCGACTTCGTGGCGAAAATTGAGCGCAGGGAGCGCGCCGGCATTGAAGGCGAGTTCCCAGTGGCTTAGTTCTCGGCTGATGTCGACATAGTCTTTGTCTCTACGGCTTTCCATGGCAGCTCTCCTTCGGGAGCTTGGACTCTACTCGCTCGGTTGTTGTGCTGTTTGCGCCCTTGTTCATAAAGGGGCTGCCGCTACACGCTGGCCCAACACGCCATGGAGGACTGTAAATGGGCGGCATAGGGTCGTACCGGAGTAAAAAATGAACAACGTCAAGCAACGTCAAGGCAGTCGCCCCGCTGAAGGTGGCGACGCGGAGCGCGCTGCTCAGCAGGGGCAGGGCCAAGCAGGTGGTGAAGGACTCGGCGGCGGTTCTGATGGAGAGGAAGGGAAGGATCCCCAGAAGCAGCAGCAAAGCAGCCAGGAAGGTGGGCAACAGGGAGACGTCAAGGATAAACAGGGCGAGAAGCAGAACGCTCGCCGTTGAAACACGGCAGGAGGCCGCGCATCACGCGGCTTTCTGCTGACCAGCCGGAAGCAGGAAACATGGCCCTTCACGAGCAGACGGTGAGCCTTATGGCCAAGATCATGTATCAGTCCAGGCCATCCAGTACGACCACAATGGGTTCGTGCCGCACTTGTCGTTGCCCCAGTCCGGGCGGAATGGAGTGCGCGCGTTGCCTCACGGATGAGCTGGGAAGAGTAATTGAGAATCATGGGGCCGCAATTCGTTGGCTTGATTCGTTCCTGAAAGTGCAGCAGGACGAGGCGCAAGTGCTTCTATGCGCCTCCCGTGTCATTCGTGGCCACCCTGGCTGAGCAGTCGACGGGGTTCAGATCCGGGTATGCCGTTCTTCATCAACATCTATGACAGAAATGGACTGGGCCTTCGGCTTCCAGAGGGTTGGTGGATCGACCTGTCCAGCACACCCCCGGCGTTGGTGCGGCGATCAACCCGCATCGACCTGCCGATGTCCTGTGCGGATGAGCACCCGCGGCTGGATCCGGTCGTCCTGCAGGATCTCTGTCGTCGCATTGAAGGTGCGCAATGGTTGACCTAGAGAAGTACGATCCTGTGAACGTGCGTTGGCTCAGCTTCCGTTTGAAGAACGGCCAGTCAATAGGTCCAGGGAAGCTGAAGGCTATCTGGTCTGATGCTTCTGAGACCAATAATTGCAGCGTGCGCAGGGAGCAGGGTCCGGACGGTCACGTCGTCTACGCGCTGTACGCGTCGCGCGGTCTTCAAATGCCACGGCGCGCAGAGATACGGCTTCGGGGGATGTTGGAGAATGCGGGATACGCCTTCACGATGGGGGCGATAGCGGGCCGACATCCAGTGGGAGGCTAGCCGCCATCCGGGCCAATGCGATGCTGGCACCGTGGTCGGCGCTGCCGGTGACCATGCAAATGGGATGGGGCGAATGAAGGCGTGGAACAGGGAGGGTCAGCAAGCTCGCACCATTCCAGCGAGGGGCCGGCGGCGTCACTTACCCTGTGGTGGCAAGGTGAACGGGAAGGTGTGATCGCAGACAACCCCTTGCGCTGTTCTCGGGCGTGGCGACGCAGCTGGCCCGGATTCGGGAGCGGATGCGCGCTGTCTCTGGCAGCGTGCGGATTGCCGTGTGAGCCGTATGATCCGTTCCGCTTGAGTACCGGCCACACTGGGCAGGACGATCTCGCCGGCCACCGCTGCTCCAACAATCATTGCGAGGGTCAGTTCGGGCGTGGCGGTAATGTTGAGCAGGAACATCAATCCCGCCGATGTGGCACCCACTATGGCGATGAACATCATCCAGACCATTACTTTGGCGACCATCACCATTGGCTTGTTTGCCAGCAGGCCTGATTTCGATGCGGGCTGTGTGATCTGGATGCTATGCGTCAGATCGATGGCCTGCAGATAGCGGCACGTCTCTGACGTCTGGCCTGTTATCCAGGCAATGATTTCGTGGGCACCCAAGCAGAAAACAAAACCTATGATGTAGCCGGCGACCCAATAGGTGAGGGCGCTGTTGAACGGGAAGAACACTTCAACAAGGGCGGCGACGCAGCACATCAGCGCCACTGCCAACGCCAGCACTGCCAAGGAATTGCGCCATGCCCGTGCGAATGATTGTGGTGTGGCCTGCCGATCGGGGCTTGCGTTTGGCCGGGCAACGCCGATGTCCCTTCTGCTCAACGTCATCTCAACTCCTTGGCATCGCGTCGCCTGTCCGTACTCACACGGTTAGCGGCCGCTGCGCCCGAACCTGAAGCGCCCGACCCATCTCCACGCCCACTGCACACGGCGTCCAGCACGCTGCGGTCATCCCTTCCACGCAAGGATTTCCGCCATGAATACCCCCGGTACGCCCAAGCCCACCTGGAGACAGCGCCACGGCCTCTGGCTGGTGCTGGTCGTGGTGCTGATCATCTTCGGTGTCACCCTGTTCCTGCGCTGGTAACTGCCCAGCCCCACGGAGATGCCCGTGCAGTTGTCCACTCTGCTTGTCACCCTGGCCGGTGAACTGATCCTGGTGCCGGTCACCCTGCTGCCGATCATCAATCCGCTCAGCACGGCGTCGATCTTCGTTTCCACGGTGGGCAACCGCCGCGCGATGGCCAAGATGCTGGCGCGGCAGATCGCGGTGAACAGCTTCGTGGTGATCGTGCTGGCGATGCTGGTCGGCACCTATGTGCTGTCGCTGTTCGGCATTTCCCTGCCGGTGGTGCGCATCGGTGGAGGCCTGCTGGTGGCTGCGGCTGGCTGGCGCATGCTGGGCGCGCGCACCGACGACCCGCCCAGCCCGGCGCAGGAGCAGGCCGAGGCAATTGCCGATGCGCAACTGGAAGGCAAGAGTTTCTTTCCGCTGACGTTCCCGTTGACCACTGGGCCTGGCACCATTGCCGCGTGCATTACCCTGGGCACGCATGTGGAATCGGTGACGCCGCTGCATCTACTGTCAGGGGTGATCGTGGCGGTGGGCGGGGCGCTGCTGGTGGTGGGCGTGATCTATCTGATCCTGCGCAATTCCATCTTTCTGGTTACGCGGCTGGGCCCGACCGGTGCGGTAGTGATGCAGCAGCTGGTGGCGTTTGTGTTGCTGTGCATCGGCATCCAGCTGATGTGGACCGGCTGGGTGGATTTGAACCACGAGACGTTTGCGGGCGCGGCGTAGCGTTGAGATTGCTCGACGGAGGTCGCCCGGACCGTCGGCCGCACCCCGGAGCGACGCGAGGCGCTTTTGTAGCGTCGAGCTTGCTCGACGGATGGGGCAGAAGCAGTCGAGCGAGCTCGACTCTACGAACGGCCGAAGCCAGGGGCAGTCGAGCAAGCTCGACTCTACCGAAGCGGGTTCAGGGGTGTTGGATCGTACGCGCGTACCGGGGCGGCGGGCCGCGCGGTGCGGGGTCAGTGCTGCTGCAGCAGTTCCACCAGCTGGCGCAGGCGGTAGGGCTTGGGCAGGAATTCGACCTGGTCGGGCAGCGGCGGCAGCTGCGAGCGGGCGTAGCCGGAGGACAGGATCATGCGCGCGTGCGGCTGGTCGCGGGCCACGTGCTCGCTCAGTTCAATGCCCGACATGCCGTTGGGCATGCTGATGTCGCTGAACACCACGTCGAAACGGGTGCCGCTCTGCAGCAGGGCCACGGCTTCGTGGCCATCGGCGGTGGTTTCCACGTCGATGCCGAAATCGCGCAGCGCCAAGCCGATCATCTCGCGCAGATCGGTCTGGTCCTCCACCATCAATACGCGGATCGGATCATCGGTCATGGGTGGAGTCCTCTAATGCAGGAAGCAGCAGGCTGACCGTCGTGCCAACACCGGGGGTGGTGGCCACGTCGACGAAACCGCCGCTCTGGGTGGTGAAACCGAACACCTGGCTCAGGCCCAGGCCGCTGCCTTTGCCAATGTCCTTGGTGGTGAAGAAGGGCTCGCTGGCGCGCTCGGCGATTTCCGGCGCCATGCCACGGCCCTCGTCGTGGACACGCAGGGTAACGTATGCGCGCTCGCTGTGCCCGTCGGCGTCGGGGTCCAGCCGTCGCTCCAGCGCCGTGGCAATCCGCACGCGCCCGCCCGGCGGGGTTGCTTCGGCCGCATTGGCGACCAGGTTGGTCAGTGCGGTTTCCAGCTGCGCGCGGTCCAGGCAGACCGGCGGCAGGCCCAGGGTCATCGAGGTGTCCAGGCCGATGCCGGTCGGGCAGGACCGCTGCAGGGCCTCCAGCTGGCCACCGATCAAGGCATTGATGTCCACCCGGTCGCGCACCAGGGTCTGCCCGGAACTGAACGCCAGCAGCTGCCGGGTCAGCAGGGCGCCACGGTCGGTCGCCGCCTGGGCGCTGGCCAGCAGCTCCTGCGCCCGCGCGTCCTGGCCGACCCGCAGCGAGACCAGGTCGATGGCATTGCCGATGGTGGTCAGCAGGTTGTTGAATTCGTGCGACAAGCCGCGGCTGAGCCGGCCGAC
The DNA here is from genome assembly GCF_056393165.1 of Stenotrophomonas sp. Steno-C17. Lineage (NCBI taxonomy): Bacteria > Pseudomonadati > Pseudomonadota > Gammaproteobacteria > Lysobacterales > Lysobacteraceae > Stenotrophomonas > Stenotrophomonas sp. Steno-C17. The sequence goes on along the minus strand of NZ_JBWJPD010000007.1, from coordinate 185,799 downwards.
GGTCTCGAACTGCTGGGTCTGGCGCAGCGCCCGCTGGGCATCGCGAAGCAGCCGCTGGGCCTGCCAGCTTTCGGTGATGTCGCGGGTGATCTTGACGAAGCCCAGCAGTTGGCCCTGCTCGACCACCGGCTCGATCACGATGCTGGCGCGGAACGAGGAGCCGTCCTTGCGCAGCCGCCAGCCCTCGCTGGCATGGTGGCCCTCGCGCGCGGCCTGCTGCAGCAGGCGCTGCGGCTCGCCGGCCTCGCGATCCTTGGCCAGGTAAAAGCGGCCGAAATGGGTGCCCACCACTTCCTCGGCAGAGAAGCCCTTGATGCGCTGCGCGCCCGGGTTCCAGCTGCAGATGATGCCGTCGGGATCGAGCAGGTACAGCGCATGGTCATGCACGCTGTCAATCAGCAATCGCAGTTGTCGTGAGGGATCCGTCAGTGCGGAATCCGTGAATGCGGCAGCGACCACGTCAATAGAAAAAGCCCCTGTAAGGGCGCAGACCCTAGGCAGCGTAGCGTGAAGGATATGTGCAGGCGCTGCGTGTGCCATTCGTCGTATGCGGCTGAATGCGACACGGGGTATCCTCATTGCCCTTTTTCCCACTGGAATCACGCCGCATGCGTCCTGGTGCAACCCTACGCGACCGTTGGATCTGGACGGCTTCAGCTGTGCTGCTTGCGGCAACCGCCGCGATGGAACTGGTGGTGCCGCTGGGCTACGCGGTCTGGCTGGCCTACTTCATGGCCGTGGGCGTGACGGTGTTCCAGCGCAGTGCGCGGGTGCCGTTCATGGTGGCGGTGATCGCCTGCGGGCTGCTGGCCATCGGCTACAACGTGGCGCCGGCCAGCAGCAATTCGGCGTTCTCGTTCGTGAACCGCAGCATTGGCGGCGTGGCCTTCCTGATGATCGCGCTGATCGTGTCGCGCGCCATCGAAGCGCGGCGCCAGGCCATGCGCGCGCTGTGGCTGCAGGAAGCGGAGAACGCGGTGGCCATGAGCCTGCGTGGCGACCTGGGCCCGGAACAGATTGCCGAGGCGGCCATGTCCAGCCTGGCGGCACAGTTGCAGGCGCAGGTGGGCGTGCTCTACCGCCTGGAAGGTGGGCGGTTGCAGCTGACCGGCGGTGTGGCCCTGCCCAGCGGCATTGCCAGTGCCGTGGGCGTGCAGGAGGGGCTGCTGGGCCAGGTGACCCGCGATGCACGCGTGCTGCATGTGTCCGGCAGTGATGCGCAGGCGCTGGAGCTGCAATCCAGCCTGGGCCGCATTGCGGTGCGCGAACGCATCCTGGCGCCGATCAGCAGCGACGGCAGCCTGGTGGGTGTGATCGAGCTGGGGCGCGGCAGCCCGGGCCAGCAGACCGCGCTGGACACCGAACTGCTGCAACGCTGCGGCGAAACCGTGGGCATGGCACTGCGCGCGTCAATGCTGCGCGCGCAGCTGGTGGTGCTGCTGGAAGAATCGCAGCGACAGGGCGAGGAGCTGCAGGCACAGCAGGAAGAACTGCGCGTGGCCAACGAAGAGCTGGAAGAGCAGAGCCGCAGCCTGATGCAGTCGCAGGGGCACCTGGAGCAGCAGCAGGCCGAGCTGGAACAGAGCAACGTGCAGCTGGAAGAGCGCACCCACGAACTGGAAGCGCAGAAGCAGGCGCTGCTGGTGGCGCAGGGGCAGCTGGTGCGCAACAGCAACGAGCTGGCGGCTACCTCGCGTTACAAGTCCGAATTCCTGGCCAACATGTCGCACGAGCTGCGCACGCCGCTGAACAGCTCGCTGATCCTGGCCAAGCTGCTGGCCGACAACAAGGACGGCACGCTGACCGAGGAGCAGGTGAAGTACGCCCGCGCGATCCTGTCGTCGAACAACGACCTGCTGGCGCTGATCAACGATATCCTGGATCTGTCGCGCATCGAGGCCGGCCATGTCGAGCTGGCCGACGAAGTGGTGGTGGTGGACAGCGTGATGCAGCGCCTGCGCGAAACCTTCGAGCCGATGGCGCGGCAGAAGGGCCTGGCCCTGCAGATCGAAGCCGATGCACTGGCACCGACCCAGCTGGTGGCCGACAGCCAGCGCCTGCAGCAGATCCTGAAGAACCTGCTGGCCAATGCGGTGAAGTTCACCGAGCACGGCAAGGTGAGCCTGCACGTGCGTGCCGCTGGCAATGGGCGCGTGCGTTTTGAAGTGGCCGACAGTGGCATCGGTATTGCCCGCGACCAGCTGCAGACGATCTTCGAGGCGTTCCGCCAGGCCGATGGCAGCACCCGCCGCCGTTACGGTGGCACCGGCCTGGGCCTGTCGATCTCGCGCGATCTGGCTGAGCGTATGGGCGGCGATATCCAGGTGGACAGCGAACCGGGACGGGGCAGCTGCTTCATCCTGGAGCTGCCGCTGCAGGGCGCACCGGCAACGGCTGAAGCGGTGCCGCATGCGCCGGCTGATGTGGCACCGGTTGCCGCCACGCCTGCTGCCGTGCATGCACCCGCGCCGCCGCCGGCGGGTGCCCAGGGCGCCGCCGCGCCAGTGCGCACCGTGGCCGATGACCGTGGCCAGCGCCGCCACGGCGGCCGCCTGATCCTGGCGGTGGAAGACGATGCGACTTTCGCCGAAGCGCTGGTGGTGCTGGCCCACGAGCTTGACTTCGACTGCGTGGTGGCGACCACGGCCGAAGAGGCGCTGGCGCTGGCCGTGGAGCTGCGCCCGAACGGCATCCTGCTGGATATCGGCTTGCCGGATGTGTCCGGCCTGAGCGTGCTGGAGCGACTGAAGCGCAACCCGGATACGCGGCACATTCCGGTGCATGTGGTGTCGGCGATGGATCGCAGCCAGGTGGCGCGCGAACTGGGCGCGATCGGTTTTGCGATCAAGCCAACCACCCGCGAACGCCTGGTGGCGGCCATCGAGCAGCTGGAACAGACCAGCCAGCGCGACGTGCGCCGCCTGCTGATCGTGGAAGACGACAGCGACCTGCGGCACAACCTGGAACTGCTGCTGGGCCGCGACCAGCTGCAGATCGTGGCCGTGGGTACCCAGGCCGAGGCGCTGCAGCAGCTGAGCACAGTCACATTCGATTGCATGGTGATGGACCTGGCCCTGCCCGATGGCAGTGGCTATGACCTGCTGGAACACATGGCCGGCAACGATGATGTCGGCTTCCCGCCGGTGATCGTCTACACCGGCCGCGCGCTCAGCCGCGAGGACGAGCAGCGCCTGCGCCGCTATTCCAAGAGCATCATCATCAAGGGCGCGCGTTCGCCCGAGCGGCTGCTGGATGAAGTGACCCTGTTCCTGCACAGCGTGGAGGCGAGCCTGCCCAGCGACCAGCAGCGCCTGCTGCGCGAGGCGCGCCGCCGCGACACCGTGCTGGATGGCCGCACCGTGCTGCTGGCCGAAGACGATGTACGCAACATCTTCGCCCTGTCCAGCGTGCTGGAACCGCTGGGCGTGAGCCTGGAGATCGCGCGCAACGGCCAGGAAGCGGTGGATCGCCTGGCCCAGCGCGAGGTGGACCTGGTGCTGATGGACATCATGATGCCGGAGAAGGATGGCCTTACCGCCATGCGCGAGATCCGCGCGCAGCGGCACCTGCAGGACCTGCCGATCATCGCGCTGACCGCCAAGGCCATGCCCGATGACCGCGAGCGCTGCCTGCAGGCCGGCGCCAACGATTACATCGCCAAGCCCATCGACGTGGACAAGCTGGTGTCGCTGTGCCGCGTGTGGTGCTCGCGGCAATGAACGAACAGGCGCTGTTCGACCTGGAACTGAAGGTGCTGCTGGAAGCGTTGTACCAGCGCTACCACTACGACTTCCGCAGCTACGCCATTTCGTCGCTGCGCCGCCGCGTGCGCCAGGCCATGCAGCGTTACGAGTGCGAACGGCTGGTGGACCTGCAGTACCGCTTGCTGCATGAGCCGGAGTTGTTTGCCCAGGCCATGCAGTTCTTCACCGTGCAGGTGTCGGAGATGTTCCGCGATCCGGCCTACTTCCGCGAGCTGCGCGAGCAGGTGGTGCCGGTACTGCGCACCTGGCCGTCGGTGAAGCTGTGGGTGGCCGGCTGCAGCACGGGCGAAGAAGTCTGGTCGCTGGCGATCCTGCTGCACGAGGAAGGCCTGCTCGAGCGCAGCATCGTCTACGCCACGGACATCAATCCCGAGGCCCTGGCCACTGCCGAAGCCGGCGCGTATGGCATCGACCGGCTGGCACAGTTCAGCCGCAATTACCTGGCCGCCGGCGGCACAGGTTCACTGTCTGACTACTACGCCACCGCCTACGATGGCGCGGTGTTCGATCGCCAGCTGCGTCGCAACGTGGTGTTCGCCGACCACAGCCTGGCCACCGACACGGTGTTTTCCGAAGTGCATCTGGTGTCGTGCCGCAACGTGCTGATCTATTTCAACCGCGATCTGCAGGACCGTGCGGTCGGGCTGTTCCGCGAAGCGCTGGTGCACCGGGGCTTCCTCGGCCTGGGCAGCAAGGAATCGCTGCAGTTCGGTATCCATCACGGCGCGTTCGAAGTCTGTTCGCGCGAACATCGCCTGTACCGGAAGGTGGCCTGATGCCCGGGCCGCATCCGGCACTGGTGGTGGTCGGCGCTTCGGCAGGGGGCGTGGCCGCGTTGCAGCAGGTGCTGGGCGCACTGCCAGCCGATCTGCCGGTGCCGGTGCTGGTGGTGCTGCACCTGCCGCGCGATCGCAGCAGCCGCATTGCCGAGGTGCTGGCGCCGTACTGCGCGGTCACCCTGCGCGAGGCGGAGGACAAGCAGCCGCTGCAGCCGGGAACGGTGACCTTCGCGCCGCCGGACTACCACCTGCTGGTGGAAGACACCCGTGGCGTGGCGCTGTCGATGGATGCACCGGTGCTGTTCTCGCGGCCGGCCATCGATCCACTGTTTGAATCGGCGGCGGCGGTATTCGGCCCCGATGTGCTGGCGGTGCTGCTGACCGGGGCCAGCAGCGATGGCAGCGAAGGTGTGGCCGCGGTGCGCAACGCCGGTGGTCGCGCCTGGCTGCAATGCCCCGAGGAGGCTGAGGCATCGATGATGCCAGCGTCCGCCCTGCAGCACGCCGGCGCTGACGCCGTGCTGTCCCTTGATCTGTTGTGCCGCCACCTGAAGGAAGTTTTCGCATGAACCTGCTGCCGCCCGAGCCTGCCCCGACGCAGTCGCCGGTCAACCTGCTGATCGTCGATGACGTGCCGCAGAACCTGGTAGCCATGCAGGCGCTGCTGCGCCGCGACGGTGTGAACCTGCTGCTGGCCGGTTCCGGTGCGCAGGCGCTGGAGCTGCTGCTGGAGCACGAAGTGGCGCTGGCGCTGCTGGACGTGCACATGCCCGAGATCGATGGCTTCACCCTGGCCGAACTGATGCGCGGCTCGCAGCGCAGCCGCGATGTGCCGATCATCTTCCTGACCGCTTCGCCGGACGACCCGGTACGCGCGTTCAAGGGCTATGAAACCGGTGCGGTGGATTTCCTGCACAAGCCGGTGGCCCCGCAGGTGATCCTGAGCAAGGTGAGTGTGTTCATCGAGCTCTACCAGCAACGGCAGTTGCTGAAGGCCCGCAACGAGGCGCTGGAGCGTGCGCTCAAGCTCAACGAAACCATGGCCGCGGTGCTGACCCACGACCTGCGCACCCCGCTGTCGGCGATCCTGCTGTGTGCCGACAAGCTGAGTCTGGAGCTGCCGGCGGACAACGCGTCGGCGCAGCAGACCCTGAAGCATCTGGAGGCCAGCACGGTGCGCATGGCGCGCATGGTGGAGCAGTTGCTGGACTTCTCGCGCATCCGCACGGGCGGGCTGCGCATGGATGCGGCCGCCTGTGACCTGGCCGAGGTGACCCGCGCGGTACTGGCCGAGGCGGGCAGTGCCCATGGCAGTACGCGGCTGCAGTTCGAACAGAACGGCGATGGCGGCCTGCAGGGCGACCTGGACCGGCTGGGCCAGATCGCGGCGAACCTGGTGGGCAACGCCTTGACCCATGGTGGGGATTCGGCCGTGCAGGTACAGGTGGATGGCCGTGATGCACACACGGTCACCCTGCGCGTGCGCAACGCCGGGCAGATCGATGCAGCGCTGCTGCCGCGCCTGTTCGAACCGTTCAAGGCCAGCTTCCACCCCAGCAAGGGTCTGGGGCTGGGCTTGTACATCGCCGATCAGTTCGTGCGCGCGCATCACGGGCGGTTGACCGCACGCAACGAAGCGGGCCAGGTGGTGTTCGAGGCGATCCTGCCGCGCCGCGTCGACGGCCGCGCACTCGCCGTTTCCTGAATTCTTCAGCAAGTTCCGGCGGCGATTGAGACGCATCCGTCCGCAACTGCTACGGTGGGTGTCTCTCTGGTCAAGGACGCCTCATGCCACTGTGCGCCATCGCCTATGTCAGCCAGGCAAAGGCAGATCTTCCGGTTGAACGCATGCACGCGCTGGTGGATGACGCGGCACGCTTCAACAAGATGGCGGGCGTCACCGGCGTGCTGCTCAACGATGGCCAGCGGTTCCTGCAGTACATCGAAGGCCCGCCCGATGGCATCGATTCGGTGTACGAGCGGATCCTGCGCGCCGGCAGTCACCACGACCTGATGGAGCTGGCGCGCGGGCATCTGGGCCAGCGTCAGTTTCCCTATTGGTCGATGCGGGTGCTGCCGGTCGAGGCGTCTCTGCTGCGGCAGTTGGCCGCCGGCGACTGGTCTGGTTTCGCACGCACGCTGGACGGTGATGCCGGCGGCCCCACCGCCATCGACCTGCTGGCGCAGATCGTGCAGCCGTCCTTGTAAGGCGCGCTCCACGCAGACGGCTTCACCCGCAGGTCACAAGCGCCGCGCTTTCATCGGCTGATCCCCGGGGAATGGAGCACGACATGGCGCGCATGAAGTGGCAGGGCAGGGCGATGCTGGCAATGGCGCTGGCAGCGGCGGTTTCACCGGCACTGGCGTGCACGCGCGCGGTGTACCTGGGGGACAACGGCGATGTGATCACCGCCCGCTCCATGGACTGGAAGGTGGATGTAGCCACCAACCTGTATGTTCTTCCGCGGGGCATCGAACGCAACGGCCAGGCCGGGCCGAAGTCGATTGCCTGGAAGGCACGCTACGGCAGCGTGGTGGCCACCGGCTACGACGTGTCCACCACCGATGGCATGAACGAGAAGGGTCTGGTCGCCAACCTGCTGTGGCTGGTGGAATCGGAGTACCCGAAGAGCCGCAGCAACAAGCCGGGGTTGGCCATATCGCTGTGGGCGCAGTACGTGCTGGACAACTTCGCGACGGTACAGGAAGCGGTGGCTGCGCTTGAGCGCGAGCCGTACTCGATCGTGACCGACAAGGTGCCCGGCGAAGACCGCCAGGCCACGCTGCATTTGTCCCTGTCCGATGCCACTGGGGACAGCGCCATCGTCGAGTACATCGGCGGGCGCCAGGTGATCCACCATGATCGCCGCTACCAGGTGATGACCAATTCGCCCATATTCGATGAGCAGTTGGCCCTGAATGCCTACTGGAAGCAGATTGGCGGCACGGTGATGCTGCCCGGTACCAACCGCTCGGCCGATCGCTTCGCCCGCGCGTCGTTCTACATCAACGCCATTCCCAAGGCCGAAGACCCGGTGGTCGCGCTGGCCAGTGTGTTCAGCGTGATCCGCAACGCATCGGTGCCCTACGGCATTACCACGCCGGGCGAGCCGAACATTTCTTCCACCCGCTGGCGCACGGTGGCCGACCACAAGCGGCGCCTGTACTTCTTCGAATCGGCCCTCACGCCCAATACGTTCTGGGTGGATCTGAACAAGATCGACTTCGGCGGGCCGGTGCTGAAGCTGGACCTGGGCCCGGACCAGCGCAACACCTTTGCCGGTGATGCGCTGTCCCATTTCCAGCCCAGCAAGCCCTTCGCCTTCCTGGGGACCGACGGCTAGGGCGCGGCGCGATTCGGCATTGCAGGGGCCTTGCGTCGCGCGCACACTGCCCGGATGGGCGCGATCTTCCACCTGCGGCACTACGGCCAGGCCACCGGCCTGGACCGCCACGACTACGCGCAGTGGGTGCTGCCGCTGCAGGGCGAACTGCAGTTCGAGATGGAAGGCCACGGCGGCCGTCTGGACCTGCTGCAGGGCGCCTTCGTGGCCGCTGGCGAGGCCCACGACCAGATGGCGCACGGGCCGAACGGTTTCGTGATCGTCGATTGCGGCCCCGGCGTGCTGGACGACGCCACCCAGGAACATCTGTGCCGACAGCGCTGGCTGCACCTGCCGCAGCGCCTGCGCCAGCGGCTGGCCCATGTGCAAGCGGGGCAGGCAGTGCCGGAATTGTTGCCGGAGCTGTTACATGCCTTCGCCCCGGCCGGCAGCGGTGCGCGGCTGCAGGGTCTGTGCGCGGCGGTGCAGCGCGAACCTGGTCAGCCCTGGCCGGTGGCGCGCATGGCGGGATTTGTGGGGGTGAGTGAAAGTCGCCTGCATGCGCTGTTCCTGCGCGAATTCGGGGTCAGCCCACAGGCGTGGCTGAGTGCCAACCGGTTGCGGTGGGCCAAGCACCAGTTGTTGACCAGCGCCGCGCCGATCAGCCAGATCGCGCTGGCGGCGGGCTATTCGGAGCAGAGCGCGCTGACCCGCGCACTGCGTCGGGAGACGGGGATGACCCCGGCCGCCTGGCGGCGGGGCGAAGGGCTCTGATCTGAGCGGTGTGGGGCTGCGGCGAATTGCCCTGATTCGGGCGGCATGGTCTTGTGGCGGAACGACCGGACTCGGGCGGCGAATGGCTTTGGTAGCGTCGAGCTTGCTCGACGGCTCTTGCTGGAACGCCGTCGAGCAAGCTCGACGCTACGAAGAGCGGGGGCAAAAGCCGTCGAGCAAGCTCGACGCCCCGAAGAGCGGGCAAGGCCGCGGCCATGGGGCAGGGCAATAGCCTCGGTCAAGACGCGCGCGGCAGCGCCGCCTACACTGCGCGGCCTGTCCTTGCCCCGACGATGTATTCATGCGCAACAACCCGATGGCCCTGGGCATCGCCAATGGCGTTGCCGCTGGCGCGCTGTGGGGCGTGGTGTTCCTCGCTCCCGCTGTGCTGCGTTCGTTCAATGCCCTGCAACTGTCGGCCGGCCGCTACCTGGTCTACGGCTTGATTGCCCTGGTGTTGCTGCTGCCGCGCTGGAAGCGGCTGGCGCCGAAGCTGGGCCGCGCCGAATGGCTGGGCCTGCTCTGGCTCAGCCTGGCCGGCAACCTGGTGTATTTCCTGCTGCTGGCCACCGCCGTGCAGTGGGCCGGTGGCGCGGCGGCTTCGCTCATCGTCGGCCTGATCCCGGTCGTGGTGACCCTGGTCGGCGTGCGCGAGCAGGGTGCCGTGCCGTTGAAGCAGTTGCTGCCGGCGCTGGCGCTGTGCGTGCTCGGCGTGGCGCTGGTGGGTTGGGAGTCGCTGATGTCCGAGCACCTGGCGACGCCGTGGCGACAGCGCGTGCTGGGCCTGATCTGTGCGTTTGGTGCGCTGTTCTCGTGGGCGGTGTATTCGGTGGGCAACAGCCGCTGGCTGGCGCGGCGGCCGGATCTTTCCAGCCATGACTGGTCCATGCTGACCGGCGTGACCACCGGTGGCCTGGCCCTGCTGCTGGTGCCGATGGCCTTCATGGGCCAGGCCGCGGCGCACACCCCGGCGCAGTGGACGCTGTTCTGGAGCATCAGCGCAGGGGTGGCGGTGTTCGCCTCGCTGATCGGCAATGCCTTCTGGAACCGCGCCAGCCGCCTGTTGCCGCTCACCCTGACCGGGCAGATGATCGTGTTCGAGACCCTGTTCGCGCTGCTGTACGCGTTCGCCTGGCAGTGGCGCTGGCCGACCCTGCTGGAGGCGCTGGCCATCGTCTGCCTGGTGGCCGGGGTGCTGCTGTGTGCGCACGCGCATCGCGCCCCGCGCGCGATCGCCGAACATGCGGGCTGATTGCCTGCGTTGCGCGCGCTGATCGCCGCTTCGTCACAGATGCAACCAAATGGCGGCATGTTGGCAGATGATCGCCGCACAACATTTTTGCGTTGCAGCACTTGACAGCCCCCCGGCGCACAGTGTTTTCTGTGCGCCATGGTTCTCGATGCCGCCCTTGCCAGCCTGATCGCCCCCGCCACCGCGGGCCGCTCGACTGCGCCGGTCGCCATCACCACCATTACCACCATTACCACCGTCACCACTGCCCTGGTGCGGCCCGTCGTCTTCGTGTAACTCCCGAAAACCACGGCCCCGCACCATCCAGGTGGCGGGGAAACTCGACACCTGCATGCGACGGGGCCTCCCAATGAGGTCTGCATGTCTGCCAACGCCCCCGCTCATTCCGCTGCCCACGCCGATCTGGCTGCGCCGTCCACTGTCGTGCACAAGTTCGGCGGCACCTCGGTGGCCGACGCCGAGCGCTATCGCCACGTAGCGGGGCTGCTGCTGGCCCGCCCCGAAGCGCTGCAGGTCACCGTGGTGTCGGCCATGAAGGGGGTGACCGATGCGCTGATCGAACTGGCCCAGCTGGCCGCACACGGCGACGCCGGCTGGCGCGATGCCTGGCATGCGGTGCGCGCGCGCCATCGCGGTGCGGCCGTGGCGCTGCTGGGCGAACAGGTGGGCGAGACCGTGGAATGGATCGATGCACGCTTTGACCAGTTGGCCGAGGTGCTGGCCGCGCTGGCGGTGATCGGCGAACTGCCGCGCGAAGTGCTGGATCGCGTGCAGGGGCTGGGCGAAGTGTTTTCCGCGCAGCTGCTGGGCAGCCACCTGCGGGCGCTGGGCGAAGACTGCGCGGTGCTGGATGCGCGTGACGTGCTGGTGGTCGGCCATGGCGAACTGGGCGTGGACGTGGACTGGGAGGCCAGTGCCGACCGCTTGGCCAACTGGCGCCTGCAGCACCCGCAGGCGCGCGTGGTGGCGACCGGTTTCGTGGCGCGCGACCGCCAGGATCGCATCACCACGCTGGGCCGCAACGGCAGCGACTATTCCGGCGCGATCTTCGCCGCCCTGTTCAACGCCGATGAGCTGCATATCTGGACCGATGTGGACGGCGTGCTGTCGGCCGACCCGCGACTGGTGCCCGAAGCGGTGCAGCTGGAGGCATTGAGCTACGACGAAGCCTGCGAACTGGCGTACTTCGGCGCCAAGGTGGTGCATCCGCAGACGATGTCGCCGGCAATCCGCCTGGGCATGCCGATCATCATCCGCAACACCTTCCAGCCGCTGCATCCGGGCACGCGCATCAGTGCCGAGCGCTCGCCGCGCGGGCCGGTGAAGGGGCTGACGCTAAGCCCGGGCCTGGCCCTGCTGAACCTGGAGGGCACCGGTCTGATGGGCGTGCCGGGTACCGCCGAACGAGTGTTCTCGGCCTTGCGCCAGGCGCATGTATCGGTGGTGATGATCTCGCAGGGGTCCTCTGAACATTCGATCTGCTGCGTGGTGCGCGGCGCCGAGGCCGCGCGCGGCCGCGAGGCGCTGCTGCAGGCGTTTGCCCACGAACTGTCGGTGGGGCAGGTGCAGCGGGTGCAGGTCAGTGGCGATGTGAGCGTGCTGGCTGCGGTGGGCGACGGCATGGCCGGCCAACCGGGTGTGGCCGCACGCCTGTTCGAAGCGCTGGGCCGCGCGCAGGTGAACATCCTGGCGATCGCGCAGGGCTCGTCGGAGCGCAACATTTCGGTGGCCGTGTCCAGTGCCGATGCGCCGCGCGCGCTGCGCGCCGCCCATGCCGGGTTCTGGCTGTCGCCGCAGACGTTCGCGGTAGGCGTGATCGGTCCGGGCAACGTGGGTGCGGCACTGCTGGACCAGTTGCTGGCGGCGCGCCCGCAGCTGCTGGCCAAGGCCAATGTCGATCTGCGCGTGCGCGCGTTGGCCTCGCGCTCGCGCATGCGCCTGGAGGCGGAGGTGCTGCATGCCGACTGGCGCGCAGCATTGCAGGAGAACGGCCAGGCCAGCGATCTGGATGCCTTCACCGAGCACCTGCTGGCCGCGCACCTGCCACATGCGATGGTGATCGACTGCAGCGGCAGCGCCGAGGTGGCCGAGCGCTACGCCGACTGGCTGGCGGCGGGCATCCATGTGGTCACTCCGAACAAACAGGCCGGCGCCGGCCCGCTGGCACGCTACCAGCGCATCCGTGCGGCCGCGGCAGCCAGCGGCGCACGTTTCCGCTATGAAGCCACGGTCGGCGCAGGCCTGCCGGTGATCACCACGCTGCGCGACCTGGTGGACACCGGTGATGAAGTGCTGGCGATCGAAGGCATCTTCTCCGGCACGCTGGCCTGGCTGTTCAACCGGTTCGACGGCAGCCAGCCGTTCTCGGAACTGGTGGCGCAGGCGCGTTCCATGGGCTACACCGAACCGGACCCGCGTGATGACCTGTCCGGCGTGGATGTGGCGCGCAAGCTGGTGATCCTGGCCCGCGAGGCCGGGCATGCGCTCAGCCTGGAACAGGTGCAGGTGGAAAGCCTGGTGCCGGCCGCGCTGCGCGAGGGCAGCGTGGAGGACTTCATGGCGCGGCTGGGCGAATCGGATGCGGAACTGCTGGCCCGGCTGCAGGCCGCGCGTGAGCGTGGCGCCGTATTGCGTTACGTGGCACGACTTGGGGCCGACGGTGCATCGGTGGGCCTGCAGGAGCTGCCGGCCGACCACGCTTTCGCCAACCTGCGCCTGACCGACAACGTGGTGCAGTTCCGTACCCGCCGCTACTGTGACAATCCGCTGGTGGTGCAGGGCCCGGGTGCAGGCCCGGAAGTGACCGCCGCCGGCGTCTTCGCCGACCTGCTGCGGGTGGCGGCTGGCGAAGGAGCGCGGCTGTGATCGCACGTGCATTTGCGCCGGGCTCGGTGGCCAACGTGGCCGTGGGCTTCGACATCCTCGGCCATGCCATGGCCGGGGTGGGCGATACGGTGACGGTGCGCCGCATTGCCGACCCGCTGGTACGTATCGATGCAATCCGCGGCAGCGAGGTGGCACTGCCCTTGGACGCCGCCGGCAACACGGCCGGTGCGGCGCTGATGTCGCTGCGCGAAGCGCTGGGCCTGGAATTCGGCTTCGCCATCGAGATCGACAAGGGCATTCCGTTCGGTTCGGGTATGGGCGGTTCGGCTGCTTCGTGCGTGGCCGCACTGGTGGCCGCCAACGCGCTGCTGGATTCGCCGCTGCCGCGCGCCGCGTTGTACCCGCATGCGCTGGATGGCGAGGCCGTGGCCAGTGGCGGGCGCCACGGCGACAACGTCGGCCCTCTGCTGCTGGGCGGGCTGGCGCTGTGCACCGCAGATCGCCTGGTGCCGGTGCCGGTACCGGCCAGCTGGCACAGCCTGCTGGTGCACCCGCACGCGGTGCTGGAAACGCGGCGTGCGCGGCAGGCGCTGCAGGGCAGCTATGCACTGGGCGAGTTCGTGGCGCAGAGCGCCAACCTGGCGCTGGTGCTCAGTGGCTGCCATCGCAGTGATCCGGAGCTGGTACGGGCCGGCCTGCGCGATGTGCTGGTGGAGCCGCGCCGTGCCGGGCTGATTGCCGGTTTCGATGCGGCCAAGGCGGCGGCGTTGGCGGCCGGCGCGATGGGTGCCGGTATTTCCGGTGCCGGCCCCAGCGTGTTCGCCTGGTTTGAAGATGCCGACCGCGCCAGGGCCGCGGCGGCGCCGGTGCGTGCCGCGTTCGCGGCCGCCGGTCTGGACAGCGAGGCCTGGGTCTCGCCGCTGGATGCCCCGGGAGCGCACCTGTGCTGAATCCTTCCCCCCTTCTGGAAACCGACGTGATGCATTTCGTATCGACCCGTGGCCAGTCACCGGCCGTTGGCCTGAGTGCCGCCATTGCCGCGGGGCTGGCCCCTGATGGTGGCCTGTATGTTCCCGAGCGCCTGCCGTCGCCCCGTGTACTGCAGGCCGGTGCAACCCTGGCCGACACCGCCGCGGATCTGCTGGCGCCGTTCTTTGCAGGTGATGCACTGGCCGATGCGCTGCCTGCAATCTGCCAGCAGGCGTTCGATTTCCCCGTGCCGCTGCGCGCGCTCGGCAATGGCGACCATGTGCTGGAGCTGTTTCACGGGCCGACGGCCGCGTTCAAGGACATCGGTGCGCGTTTCCTGGCCGGTGCGTTGTCGCGCCTGCAGGCCGGCAAGGACCGCGACCTGACCATCGTGGTGGCGACCTCCGGCGATACCGGCGCCGCCGTGGCCGCGGCCTTCCACCAGCTGCCGGGCGTGCGCGTGGTGGTGCTGTATCCCGACGGTCGCGTATCGCCGCGCCAGGCGCATCAGCTGGGCTGCTTCGGGGGCAACATCCAGGCGCTGCGCGTGGCCGGTTCGTTCGATGACTGCCAGGCCATGGCCAAGCAGGCGCTGGCCGATACCGGGTTGCAGGCGCAGGTGCCGCTCAGTTCGGCCAACAGCATCAGCCTGGGCCGTCTGCTGCCGCAGATGAGCTACTACGCGCACGCCGCGCTGGTGCACCACGCGCAGAGCGGGGGCCGCTTGAACCTGGTGGTGCCCACCGGCAACCTGGGCAATGCGATGGCCGCAGTGCTGGCGCGCGCGCTGGGTGTGCCGATCGGGCAGATCGTGCTGGCGACCAACGCCAACGCGGTGTTGCCGGGCTACTTCAACGGCGGCGATTACCAGCCGCAGGCCAGCGTGCCCACCGTGGCCAACGCCATGGATGTCGGCGCGCCCAGCAATTTCGAGCGCCTGCGCTGGCTGTACAACGAGGACGATGCCGAACTGCGCGCGGCGTTCCGTGCCTTCAGCGTGGACGATGTGACGATCCGTGCGACCATCGCCAGTGAACATGCCAGCCATGGCGAACTGTTCTGCCCGCACACGGCCACGGCGGTAAAGGTGCTGCGCGACCTGCGCCTGCGCGGTGCCAAGGGGGATTGGGCGGTGGTGGCGACGGCGCACCCGGCGAAGTTCGAGGCCGTGGTGGAGCCGTTGATCGGTGAAGCCGTGGCGGTGCCGCCGGCGCTGGAGGCGCTGCTGCAGCGCCCGGCGCACGCCGAACCATTGCCTGCCGATTACAGCGCGTTGCGCGCGGTGTTGTTGCGCTGATCAAATGCCGCCGGGCATGGCCCGGCGCTACCGGAGAGCGGCGAAGGGGGTAGCGCCGGGCCATGCCCGGCGGCTGCGGTTACAGCAGACCGTCACCGGCCAGCGCACGCAGGCCGTCTTCGTCCTGGATCTCCACCACGTTCAGGTGGGGCAGGGCGATCAGACCCTGCTGGCGCAGCTTGGTGAAGGTCCGGCTGACGGTTTCCATGGTCAGGCCCAGGTGGTCGGCAATATCGCCGCGGCCCATGGGCAGCTGCACGCGCAGGCCGTCCCCGCCCAGGCGGGCCTCTCGTGCGGCCAGGCGCAGCAGGAAATCGGCCAGCTTCTCCGCCGGTTGCAGGCGGGCCAGGGCCAGCGCGGCGTCCTGTGCGGCGTCCAGTTCCTGGCAGGCGCGCTGCAGCAGCTTGCGTTCCAGGTGCGGGTAACGCCCGCGCAGGGCCCGCATCTGCGGCATGGCCACCCGGCACACGCGGCTGTCCGCGATGGCTTCGATATCGTAGCGATGGTGGTCGCTGCCACTCAGGCCCAGGTAATCGCCCGGCAGCACGAAGCCGCTGATCTGGCGGCGGCCATCGGCCAGGGTGCGCACCAGGCGCAGTGCACCGGCAGTCAATGTATAGACATGCAGGCGCTCTTCGCCGCTGCGGGCCAAGGTGCTGCCCACCGCCACCTGCTGCGATACGGTGACCTGTTCCAGGGCCTGTACCTCGTCCGGCGACAGCGCCGAGCACACGGCCAGATGCCGCACCGAGCAGTGCAGGCAGTCCAGCGTGGTGCAGGACGATCCAGCGGAGGAGGGATCAGCGGGCTGGGCGCCGTCGGGCCGGGACATGGTGCAGGGGCAGATCGCGGGCGGGGGAGGCCTTTATGATACTTCAAGCGGCCAGATGGCCCCTGATCGGCGGTTGAGCGATGCGGGGCGCTAGAATGTTGCCCCCTCCCACGTTCCCGTTCCTGCAGGAGTTCCGCCCCGTGATCAAGCCCCGTACCCCGCCCGGCACCCTTGAACTGCTGCCGCGCGAGCAGATTGCGTTCCAGCGCATGCTGGACGTCATCCGCCGCAACTACGAGCGCTTCGGGTTCCTGCCGGTGGAAACCCCGGTGTTCGAGCTGTCTGATGTGCTGCTGACCAAGTCCGGTGGCGAAACCGAGCGCCAGGTGTACTTCGTGCAGTCCACCGGTGCGCTGGCCAACGCCGCCGAATCGGGTGATCGTTCGCTGCCGGAAATGGCGCTGCGTTTCGACCTGACCGTGCCGCTGGCCCGCTACGTGGCCGAGCACGAACACGAGCTGACCTTCCCGTTCCGCCGCTACCAGATGCAGCGCGTGTACCGCGGTGAACGCGCCCAGCGTGGCCGCTTCCGCGAGTTCTACCAGTGCGACATCGATGTGATCGGCAAGGACAGCCTGAGCGTGCGTTACGACGCTGAAGTGCTGGCGGTCATCCATGCGGTGTTCTCGGAACTGCGCATCGGCGATTTCAGCATCCAGCTGAACAACCGCAAGCTGATGCGCGGCTTCTTCGAAAGCCTGGGCGTGGCCGAAGGCGAGCGCCAGCTGGCCGTGCTGCGCGAAGTGGACAAGCTGGACAAGCGTGGCCCCGACTACGTGCGCGAGACGCTGGTGGGCGAGGGCTTCGGGATTCCGGCCGAGCAGGTCGAGAAGATCCTGGCGTTCGTAGCGGTGCGTTCGCAGGGCCATGCCGATGCGCTGGCCCAGCTGGCCGCGCTGGAAGCCAATGCCGCATCGTCGGACACCCTGCGTGCGGGCGTGGCCGAGCTGCGTGAAGTGCTGCAGCTGGTGCAGGCGCTGGGCGTGCCGGAAAGCGCGTACTGCCTGAACTTCTCCATCGCCCGCGGCCTGGATTACTACACCGGCACCGTGTACGAAACCACGCTGACCGACCACCCGCAGATCGGTTCGATCTGCTCGGGTGGCCGTTACGAAGACCTGGCCAGCCACTACAGCAAGTCCAAGCTGCCGGGCGTGGGTATTTCCATCGGCCTGTCGCGCCTGTTCTGGCAGCTGCGCGAAGCTGGCCTGATCGACGGCATCGAGGCCAGCAGCGTGCAGGCGCTGGTCGCGCTGATGGACGAGCAGGGCATGGCGCAGTCGCTGGACATCGCCCGCCGCCTGCGCAGCGGTGGCATCAACACCGAAGTGCAGATGGAGCCGAAGAAGATCGGCAAGCAGTTCCAGTATGCGGCCAAGGCCGGCATCCGTTTTGTCGTACTGGCCGGCGAAGACGAACTGGCACGCGGTGTGGTAGCGGTGAAGGACCTGGTGCGCGAGCAGCAGTTCGAAGTATCGCGCGACGAACTGGCCAGCACCCTGCAGGTCGAGCTGGAACAGTCGAAAGTGATGTAAGGGCCGTTGGCCGCACGCCGACACCCCACGAAACGCCCACCTCCTGGTGGGCGTTTTTTTGTGCCCATCCCAGGGGTCAGAGCCGTTTTCCTTCAGAAAACGGATCCGACCCCTTGCCGTTCCAGCAGCTCGCGGCCAACTGTCGAAGGCGGGGTGGGTCCGGTTGAGGGGGCGTGAGCCGCATGGATGCGGCGACCGAGCTTACATGGACGTACTTGCAGCGTCCCCCTCAACCGGACCCAGCCCGCCAACCCTCAGCAGCCAAGCTCTTGACGTTGATGTTGATGTTGACGTTGGCGGGTGCAGGGCGCAGCCCTGCCCACACCCCCCCCAGATTTGACGCACTGCGCAAGAGTGCGCTAATGTACTAACGCGCTATTACATTGATGCAAGAAATCGACCCCCGTGAAAGCCCGCCCCGACATTGCCGCCAAAGACCCGCAGGCCGACCTGGACGCCCTGGCCCAGGCCTTTGCCGCCCTGCGCGCCCCCGACGAAGTGGCGGCCTTCCTGCGTGATCTGTGTACCCCCGCCGAGCTGGAAGCCATGGCCGACCGCTGGAAGGTCGTGCCGCTGCTGCAGCAGGGCGTGCCGTACCGCGAGATCCATGAACGTACCGGGGTCAGCGTGACCACCACCGGACGGGTGGCGCGCACGCTCGAGCATGGCCATCGAGGCTATGCCGCTGCCATCGACCGCCTTGCTTCGCGCTGACCCGCGCCCCGTTCCGAACTTCGAGACCTCCCCCATGAGTGCAACCCAGGCAGCACCGGCACGCGACCGGCTGCGCATCGCCATCCAGAAGAGCGGCCGTCTGGCCGAACCCGCCCGCAACCTGCTCAGTGCCTGCGGCCTGAGCTGGCGCGAAAGCCGCGACAAGTTGTTCTGCTACGGCGAATCGCTGCCGGTGGACCTGCTGCTGGTGCGCGACGACGACATTCCCGGCCTGATCGCCGACGGCGTGTGCGACCTGGGCATCGTGGGCCGCAACGAACTGGACGAACAGGCCGCCGCGCGCCGCCAGATCGGCCTGCCGGACGCCTACCAGGCCCTGCGCGGGCTGGGCTTCGGCCAGTGCCGGCTGATGCTGGCCGTGCCCGAAGAGTGGCAGTGGACCGGGCCGGCGCAGCTGGCCGGCACCCGCATCGCCACCAGCTACCCGGCCATCCTCAAGCAGTGGCTGGGCGAGCAGGGCGTGGACGCGCAGGTGGTGGAACTGTCCGGCTCGGTGGAAATCGCCCCGCGCCTGGGCACTGCCGACCTGATCTGCGATCTGGTGTCCAGCGGCGCCACCCTGCGCGCCAACCAGCTCACCCCCGTGCACAACCTGCTGGACAGCGAAGCGGTGCTGGCCGGTGCCGTGCGCGTGCCCGACGATGCCCGTGCCGGCCTGCGCAGCATGCTGCTGCGCCGCCTGGATGGGGTGGTGCAGAAGCAGGACCGCAAGCTGCTGATGTTCCGCGCCAGCGAAGACCGGGTGGACGCGCTGGCGCAGTTGCTGGCCGATGCCGAGCCGCTGGTGCGTTTGCCTGCCGATGGGGGCGCGCTGCGCCTGCAGACCATGTGCCCGGGTCCGTTGACCTGGCAGCGTATGGAAGAGCTGGAGCGCGCCGGCGCCCAGGGCCTGATGGTGTTGAGCGTGGAGCGGTCGCTGGCATGAATCGTCTGATCTGGTCGCAACTTGATGACGCCGCGCGCAGCGAGGCCCTGACCCGCCCGGTGCAGACCGTGGCCCAGCAGACCCGCGATGCGGTGGCTGCGCTGATCGCGCAGGTGCGCGCCGATGGCGATTCCGCCCTGCGCGCGATCACCGCCCGTTTCGACGGGGTGGAACTGCCTGCGTTCGAAGTATCCGAAAGCGAGTTCGCCGCGGCCGAAGCGGCCGTGCCGGCTGAGCTGCGCCAGGCCATGGTCGAGGCCGCCGAGCGCATCGGCCGCTTCCACCAGGCCGGCATGGGCCAGGGCTATGCGGTGGAAACCGCACCGGGCGTGGTCTGCGAGCGCATGCTGCGGCCGATCGGCCGGGTTGGGCTGTACGTGCCCGCCGGCAGCGCGCCGCTGCCGTCCACCGCGCTGATGCTGGGCGTGCCGGCGCAACTGGCCGGCTGCCCACAGGTGGTGCTGTGCACGCCGCCGCGCGCCGACGGCAGTGCCGATCCGGCCGTACTGGTGGCCGCGCGGCTGACCGGCGTGCAGCGCGTGTACAAGCTGGGCGGCGCGCAGGCCATTGCCGCGATGGCCTATGGCACGGACAGCATTCCGGCCTGCGACAAACTGTTCGGGCCGGGTAACAGTTTCGTGACCGAGGCCAAGCAGCAGGTGGCGCAGGACGGTGCGGCCGCCATCGACATGCCGGCCGGCCCGTCGGAAGTGCTGGTGATCGCCGATGCGGGTGCCAATCCCGCGTTCGTGGCGGCTGACCTGCTGTCGCAGGCCGAGCACGGCCCCGATTCGCAGGTGCTGCTGCTGACCGACGACGCGGCCATGCTGGCAGCGGTTGAGGCGGAAGTGGAGCGCCAGGTCGCCCTGTTGCCGCGCCAGCAGATTGCGCGGCAGGCCCTGTCGGCGTCGCGCCTGATCCAGGTCGACGCGCTTGACGAAGCCTTCGCGATCAGCAACCGCTACGCGCCCGAGCACCTGATCCTGGCGCTGCGTGAACCGCGTGACTGGCTGCCGCAGGTGCAGGCGGCCGGTTCGGTATTCCTGGGCGACTACACGCCCGAAGCGCTGGGCGATTACTGCAGTGGCACCAACCACGTGCTGCCCACCGCCGGTGCCGCCCGCGCCTACAGCGGCGTGAGCGTGGCCAGCTTCCAGAACCTGATCAGCGTGCAGAGCGCCAGCGCGCAGGGGCTTGCGGCGATCGGTGGCTGTGCGCGCATCATCGCCAGTGCCGAAGGCCTGGACGCGCACGAGCGCGCCGTGGCCATTCGCATGGAGGTGGCCGCATGAGCGCGCTGGACGACGTATTGGCGCTGGTGCGCCCGGACCTGCAGGCGTTTGCCGGCTACAGTTCGGCACGCAGCGCGGCGGTGCAGGGCGATGTCTGGCTGAACGCCAACGAGTCGGCCTGGGCCAACCCAGCCGATGCCGCCGGCAGCAGCCGCCGCTACCCCGAGCCGCAGCCGCTGGCGCTGCGCGAGGGCCTGGCCGCGCTGTATGGCGTGCAGCCGCTGCAGCTGCTGATCGGCCGCGGCAGCGACGAAGCCATCGACCTGCTGGTGCGCGCGCTGTGCGTGCCCGGCCGCGACGGCGTACTGGTCACCTCGCCGGTGTTTGGCATGTACGCGGTGTGCGCGCGCCTGCAGGGCGCGCCGCTGATCGACGTGCCGCTGGTGGACGGCGAAGACGGCCTGCGCGCCGATCTGGACGCGGTCATCGGCGCCGCGCAGCAGCAGGGTGCGAAGCTGGTGTTCCTGTGCGCACCGTCCAACCCGGCCGGCAGTGATATCGCTCTGGCCGAGATCGAACGCGTCGCCACCGCATTGCAGGGCCAGGCCCTGGTGGTCGTGGACGAGGCCTACGTGGAATACGCACAGCGCCCCTCGGCCACCACGCTGTTGTCCGCACACGCCAACCTGGCGGTGCTGCGCACGCTGTCCAAGGCGCATGCGTTGGCGGCCGCGCGCATCGGTACCCTCATCGCGGCGCCGGAACTGATTGCCGTGCTGCGCCGCTGCCAGGCCCCGTACCCGGTGCCGACGCCGTGTGCCGAGCTGGCGGTGCAGGCGTTGCAGCCGGCCGCACTGGCCCGTACTGCAGAGCGCGTTGCAGCCGTCATCGCCGAGCGCGAGCGCCTGTTCACCGCGCTGCCCGGCCTGCCCGGCGTGCGCCGCGTGTACCGCTCGTCCGGCAACTATCTGCTGGTCCGTTTCAGTGATGCGCAGGCGGCATTCGATGCCTTGCTGGCCGCCGGCGTGGTGGTGCGCGACCAGCGCGCCGCGCCGCAGCTGGGCGATGCACTGCGCATCAGCATCGGCACACGCGAAGAGAACGACCGCGTGCTCGCGGCCCTGTCGGCTCGGAGGGCCGCTGCATGACCCCCATTCTGTTCATCGACCGCGACGGCACCCTGATCGAGGAGCCGGCCGACTTCCAGATCGACGCGTACGAGAAGCTGCGCTTCGTGCCGCAGGTCATCCCGGCGTTGCTGAAGCTGCGCGATGCCGGCTACCAGTTCGTCATCGTTACCAACCAGGATGGCCTGGGCAGCGAGGCCTATCCGCGCGCCAGCTTCGATGGCCCCAACGACCTGATGCTGCAGATCTTCGAAAGCCAGGGCATCGTCTTCCGTGACGTGCTGATCGACTGCAGCTGGCCGCAGGACAACGCGCCCACGCGCAAGCCGGGCATCGGCCTGATGACCGCTTACCTGCAGGACCGCAGCATCGACTGGGCGCGTTCGGGCATGGTCGGTGATCGCATCACCGACCTGCAGTTCGCCGACAACCTCAACATCCGCGGGTTCCAGCTGCGCACCGAACAGTTCGGCGGCGAGTGGGACTGGCCGGGCATCGCCCACGCACTGGCCGACGCGCCGCGTACCGCCGTGGTGCAGCGAAATACCAAGGAAACGAAGATCCGCGTCGAGCTGGACCTGGACCGTGCCGGCGATGCGCGCATCGCCACCGGCCTGCCGTTCTTCGACCACATGCTGGAACAGATCGGCAAGCACGGCGGTTTCGCTCTGGACATCCGGGCGGAAGGCGATCTGCACATCGACGAACACCACACCATCGAGGACACCGGCCTGGCGCTGGGGCAGGCGCTGCGCGAAGCGCTGGGCGACAAGCGCGGCATCGGCCGCTACGGCTTCACCCTACCGATGGACGAGACGTTGGCCAGTGCCGCGCTGGACTTCAGCGGCCGCCCGTACTTCGTGTTCGAAGGCGAGTTCAAGCGCGAGCGGGTGGGCGACATGCCCACCGAACTGGTGCCGCACTTCTTCCGTTCGCTGTGCGATGCCAGTGGCCTGAACCTGAACCTGCAGGTGCGCGGTGACAACGATCACCACAAGGTCGAAGCCTGCTTCAAGGCGCTGGCCCGTGCGCTTCGCCCGGCGCTGGCCCGCCAGGGCACGGCGTTGCCCAGCACCAAGGGGGCGCTGTGAGCGAGGTCGCGCTGATCGATGCCGGCGGTGCCAACCTGGGCTCGGTGCGCTACGCACTGGAGCGCCTGGGCGCGCGGGTGCGGCTGGTGCGCGATGGCGAAGGCCTGGCCGGCGCACAACGGGTGATCCTGCCCGGCGTGGGCGCGGCGGCGCCGGGCATGCAGCGGTTGCACGCGCAGGGCCTGGTCGAACCCCTGCGCCGCCTGGAGGTGCCGCTGATGGGCATCTGCCTGGGCATGCAGTTGCTGTTTGATCGTTCCGAAGAGGCCGGCGTGGACACCCTGGGCCTGATTCCCGGCGTGGTCCGCAAGCTGGTGCCGGCCTGCGGCATCCGCGTGCCGCACATGGGCTGGAACCGACTGCTGCCGCTGCGCGAATCGACCCTGCTGCAGGGCGTGCCCGAGCGTGCCAGCGCGTACTTCGTGCACAGCTACGCCGCCCCGCTGAACACCCACACCGTGGCCGCCTGCGATCACGGCGGCCTGTTCACCGCCGTGGTGGAGCAGGGCCGCTACTTCGGCGCCCAGTTCCACCCCGAGCGTTCCGGCGAGACCGGATCGCAGATGTTGCGCAATTTCCTTGAGGGCACCGCTGCATGAGCTTCACCGTCTACCCCGCGCTGGATATCCGTGATGGCCGCGTGGTGCGGCTGCGCCAGGGCGACTATGCGCAGGAAACCCATTACGGCGACGATCCGCTGCCGCGCGCGCAGGCCTTCGCCGCGCAGGGCGCGCAGTGGATGCACCTGGTCGATCTGGATGCGGCGCGCGCGGGCGGTTACACCCTGGCGCCGCTGCTGGCGGCGATCCGCGCACAGACCCCGCTGCAGGTGCAGACCGGCGGCGGCGTGCGCGGTCGCGACGACGTGGCGCGCATCCTCGACGCCGGCGCCGGCCGCGTGGTGGTCGGTTCGCTGGCCGTGCGCGAGCCGGACACCGTGATCGGCTGGCTGGCTGAGTTCGGTCCGCAGCGCCTGACGATCGCCCTGGACGCTCGCCAGGACGCGCAGGGCCAGTGGCAGCTGCCGGTACACGGCTGGACCGAGAACGCCGGGGTCACCCTGGATGCCCTGGCGCAGCGCTATGCGCAGGCCGGCATGGCCCACCTGCTGTGCACCGACATCGCCCGCGACGGCATGCTCGCCGGGCCGAACATCAGTCTGTACGCGCACCTTGCCGCGCTGCTGCCGGGCGTGGCCGTACAGGCCTCCGGCGGCATCCGCAGCGTGGCCGACGTGGCCGAGGCGCGCGCGGCCGGCTGCAGCGGCGCGATCCTGGGCAAGGCCCTGCTGGAACAGCGCATGGACCTGGGCGAGGCACTGGCATGTTGAGCCGCCGCATCATTCCCTGCCTGGACGTGCGCGATGGCCGCGTGGTCAAGGGCGTGCGTTTCCGCGACCACGTGGACATGGGCGATATCGCCGAGCTGGCCCAGCGCTATCGCGACCAGGGCGCCGACGAACTGGTGTTCTATGACATCGGCGCCAGCCCCGAGGCACGCTCGGTGGATGTGGGCTGGATCGAACGCATTGCCCGCCTGATCGATATTCCGTTCTGCGTGGCCGGTGGCATCGACAGCGTGGAAACCGCGCGCCGGGTGTTGTTCGCCGGCGCCGACAAGATCTCGATCAACTCGCCGGCGCTGGGGCGCCCCGAGTTGATCACCGAACTGGCCGACGAGTTCGGCGTGCAGTGCGTGGTGGTGGGCGTCGATTCGGTGCGCGAAGCCGATGGCGAATGGCGCGTGCGCCGCTTCACCGGTGACCCCAGCAAGACCCAGGCGGTGCCATTGCGCACCCTGGACTGGATCGCGGATGCGCAGCGGCGTGGTGCCGGTGAGATCGTGTTGAACTGCATGGACAGCGATGGCGTGCGCCGCGGCTACGACGTGGCACAGCTGCGCCAGGCGCGTGCGGTGTGCAACGTGCCGCTGATTGCCTCGGGCGGCGCCGGTGCCATGGAGCACTTCGCCCAGGCGTTCGACCAGGCCGACGTGGACGGTGCACTGGCTGCCAGCGTGTTCCACAGCGGCGCCATTGCGATTGCGGATTTGAAGCGCTACCTGCGCGAGCAACAGATCGAGGTTCGAGATGTCTATTGAAGTACGCCCGTCGCCGCAGGCCCTGGAAACGCTGGACTGGACCAAGGGCGATGGCCTGCTGCCGGCCGTGGTGCAGGATGCCGACACCCTGCAGGTGCTGATGCTGGGCTATGTGAATGCCGAGTCGCTGCATATCACCCAGGTGACCGGTCACATGACCTTCTACAGCCGCAGCAAGCAGCGCCTGTGGACCAAGGGCGAGCAGTCCGGCCACGTGCTGGCGGTGCAGTCGATCAGCGTCGATTGCGATGCTGACACCGTGCTGGTGCTGGCACGCCCGGCGGGCCCGACCTGCCACACCGGCGCGGAGAGTTGCTTCGACGGTGCGCCGAAGGATTTCCTGGGCGGGCTGGGGCGACTGGTGGCGGTGCGCGACGCACAGCGGCCGCCGGGCAGCTACACCACCTCGCTGTTCGAAGGCGGCATCCGCCGCATCGCACAGAAAGTGGGCGAGGAGGGCGTGGAAACCGCGCTGGCGGCGGTGGCGCAGGACGATGAGGCGCTGCTGGGCGAATCGGCCGACCTGCTGTACCACCTGCTGGTGCTGCTGCACGCACGCGGCCTGTCGCTGGATGATGCGCGGGCAGTGCTGGAGCAGCGCCATTCCCACGGGTAGAGCCAATGCAGTCGAGCATGGCTCGACTCTACAAGGGCGACAGATAGTGGTGTGCGGACCAACGGTCCGCACCTACAATAGGGGGTCTCTCTGCCCCCGGACCGCCCCCATGAAACTGCCCGCCGCCTGGCTGTGCTGCCTGTTGCTTACTTCGCCGGCGTGGGCCGCCGATACCGTGGTGAGCGGAAAGGTCTACCTGGAGCGCGACGGCAAGCCGGGGCGCGGTGCCACCGATCCCGGCCTGGCCGGGGTGCAGGTGTCCAACGGCGAAACCATTGTCAAGACCGCCGCCGATGGCAGCTACAGCCTGCCGGTGCGCGACGGCCAGACGGTGTTCGTCATCAAGCCCGATGCGTATGCGTTCCCGAAGGCCGCCGATGGCCTGCCTTCGTTCTGGCGCCACTATCGTCCCAATGGTTCGCCGGCGCTGAAGTACGGTGGCATCGCCGCCACCGGTGACGCCGCCCGCAGCTGGGATTTCGCCCTGCAGGCCGATCGCCACGACAGCCGTCGCGGCTTCCAGATGCTGGTGTTCACCGATTCGCAGACCGCCACCACGCAGGACATCGGCTACTACCAGCAGTCGATCGTGCAGCCGCTGGTGGGGCAGACCAAGGCGCGCCTCGGCACGACCCTGGGCGACATCGTCAATGACGACCTGACCCTGTACCCGGCCATCAACAAGGTGACCACCGAACTGGGCGTGCCGTGGTTCCATGTTCCCGGCAACCACGACCTGGATTTCGACGCCGCCAACGATGACCACTCGCTGGACAGCTGGCGCAACATCTACGGCCCGGACACCTACGCGGTGGAAGAGGGCGGTGCCAGCTTCGTGTTCCTGGACGACGTGGTGTACGACCCCAACGCCAAGCCGAAGTACGTGGGCGGCCTGCGCGAGGACCAGTTCGCCTTCCTGGCGGCATACCTGAAGGGCCTGCACAAGGACCGCCTGCTGGTGCTGGGCATGCACATTCCGTTGTTCGACGCGGCACCGGGGCGCGAGACCTTCCGCCATGCCGATCGCCAGCGGCTGTTCGATCTGCTCAAGCCGTTCCGCAACGTGCTGGTGCTGAGTGGGCACAGCCACACCCAGCAGCACGTCTACCACGGCAAGGCCGAGGGCTGGCAGGGTGACAAGCCGCTGCACGAATACAACGTGGGCGCCAACTGCGGTGCGTTCTGGTCCGGCGTGAAGAATGCCGCCGGCGTGCCGGACAGCACCATGAGCGACGGCACGCCGAAGGGCTATGCGCTGCTGGATGTGGCCGGCAACGGCAGCTACCGCCTGCAGTACCGCGTGGCCGGCGCCCCGGCCAGCGAGCAGATCGGCCTGCATGCGCCGAAGGTGCTGCGCCAGGGCGCCTACCCGGCCTGGGGCGTGTATGCCAACGTGTACATGGGCGAGGACGCCAGCGTGGTGGAATACCGCGTGGACGGCGGCGCGTGGCAGCCGATGAAGCAGGTCAGCCAGCCTGACCCGCGCCTGCTGGTGGAAAACGTGGCTGACGACCTGGCCACCACCCTGCGCGGCTACGACCGTTCGCCGGAAGCGACCGCGTCGCCGCACCTGTGGCGCGGCGCGCTGCCGACCGGCCTGGAGGTGGGCAGCCACAAGGTGGAAGTGCGCTCCACCCAGCCCGACGGTGCGGTGTTCACCGCGACCACGACTTACAGCCTGCAGACCGCCCAACCCTGACGGGGGACGCGGCTGCCACGACGAAAGGACGCGCCATGGAAATCCGCTTCATGGCCGGCACCACGCCGGTCACCCTCAGCCGCCACTGGTTCACTGGCGCAATGCAGCTGCGCAGCGCCAGCGAGACGGTCTGGGTGCAGCACCCGCTGCATCCCGGCACGCATTTCTCGTTCTCGCTGGTGCAATCGTGGATGCGCCACATTGGCGGCCACCAGGTGCTGGTGGAACGCACCCGTCCGCTGCTGTTCGCCGGGTTCCGCCCACAGCGCCTGCGGGTGCTGGTGGACGGGGTGCAGGTGGCCGAGCAGGAAGGCATGTAAGCGCGCGCGGGCCAGGACCGTGTCGCAGCGTTGGCAAAGCCGCAGGGATGCCCGAGAATCGACGCCGATCCGTCGATTCAAGCAGGCCCGTGTGAACGTCGCAGCAGTAGACCCGTCTTCCTCCGACGCCCGTGGCGCCGGCGTTCCGCACACCGTAGTGGTGGCCGATGTCGGCGGCACCTTCGCCCGCGTGGCACTGGCCGCCCTCGTGCCCGGCCAGACGCCGCGGCTGGGCGGCTACCGCACCTATGCCTGCGCCGACCATCCCAGCCTGGCGGCGATCCTGGCCGATTTCAGCGGCCACCTGGATGCGCCCGTGCACAGCGCGGTGGTGGCCATTGCCGGCGTGCTGGATGGCGATGTGCTGATCAACGCCAACCTGCCGTGGACGGTTTCGCTGTCGTCCACCCGCGCGCAGTCGGGACTGGACGAGCTGCAGCTGATCAACGATTTCGAGGCCGTGGCCCTGGCCGTGCCGTATCTGCAGCCGGAGACGCTGGTGCCACTGAACGGCCCGGGCGATCCGACGCAGGCCTTCCCGGCGCTGGTGCTGGGGGCGGGCACCGGCCTCGGTGCGGCGCTGCGCTTTGCCGACGGCGACCGCCCGGTGTTGGCCAGCGAACTGGGCCACGCTGCGCTGGGTGCCGGTACCGCGCTGGAACTGCAGGTGCTGGCCAAGCTGCTGCAGCGCTGGCCGCACGTGGACAACGAGCGGGTGCTGTCCGGCAGCGGACTGCTGAACCTGTACCCGTGCCTGTGCGAACTGCGCGGCGTTGCACCGCAGTGGTCGACCACCGAGGCACTCATCGGCGCCGCGCGCAGCGGCGAAGATGCGGTGGCCGTGGAAACCCTGCAGGTGTTCTGTGCGTGGCTGGGCAGCCTGGCCGGCGATGCGGCCATTGCCGTGGGCGCACGTTCGGTTTATCTGGCCGGCGGCATTTCCACCCACGTGCAGGATTTCCTGGCCGATGGCCGCTTCCGCGAGCGCTTCCTCAACAAGGGTGTCCTGGCCGATGTGCTGCGCCAAGTGCCGGTATGGCGGGTAGAACATGGCCAGCTGGGCGTGCTCGGCGCGGCTGTCTGGCACGCTGCGCGAGGGCCGCGCGCGGGCTGAAACACGCAGCCGGCCCCGGGTCGGCATCGCTTTGTTCAAGGGGAGGGCAACATGGTGGATCGCAGGCAGTTCCTGCAGGCCGGTGCGCTGGCCGCGGGCATGGCCGCTTTGCCGGGTGTGCAGGCGCGCACCCAGGGTGGGGCGAAGGTCGTTTCAACGTGGGACTTCGGCGTGCCGGCCAACCAGGCGGCGTGGAAGGTGCTTGCCCAGGGCGGCAGTGCGCTGGACGCGGTGGAAGCCGGTGCGCGCTGGGCCGAGAGCGAGCTGTGCAATCCGACGGTGGGCCACTGTGGCAATCCCGATCGCGACGGCGTGCTGAGCCTGGACGCGAGCATCATGGATGGCGATGGCCGCTGCGGCGCGGTGGCGGCGCTGGTGGACATCGCGCACCCGGTGTCGGTGGCCCGCAGGGTGATGGAAAACAGCCCGCACGTGCTGCTGGTGGGCGAAGGCGCGCAGCAGTTCGCGGTGCAGCAGGGGTTCGAGCGCAAGCGATTGCTGACCCCGCAGGCCGAGGCCGCCTGGCGCGAATGGTTGAAGACCGAAAAGTACCAGCCGCAGATCAACGCCGAGCGCCGTGGCATTCCCGGCAACAGCGACAACCACGACACCATCGGCATGCTGGCGCTGGATGCCAACGGGCATCTTGCCGGCGCCTGCACCACCAGCGGCATGGCGTGGAAGCTGCACGGACGGGTAGGCGACAGCCCGATCATCGGTGCCGGCCTGTACGTGGACAACGAGGTGGGCGCCGCCACCGCGTCGGGCGTGGGCGAGGAGATGATCCGCAACGCCGCCTCTTTCCTGGTGGTGGAGCTGATGCGGCAGGGCCGCACGCCGGCGCAGGCCTGCCGCGAAGCGATCGACCGGGTGGTGCGCAAGCGCCCCGAAGCCAGCCGCACGCTGCAGGTGTGCTTCCTGGCGATGAACAAGCAGGGCGAGGTGGGTGCGTACGCGCTGCATCGAGGCTTCGTCTACGCCGTGTGCGATGGCCAGCGCCAGGATGACCTGCGCGATTCGCCCTCGATCTACACGAGCAGCCAGACGTGAGCGCCGCGCTGACGCTGGAAATCGCCAGCAATTCATTGGCATCGGCGCTGGCAGCACAGGCCGGTGGCGCCGACCGCATCGAACTGTTCGACAACCTGGGCGAGGGCGGCACCACGCCGTCGTTCGCCAGCATCGCCCTGGCACGCGAGCGCCTGCAGATTCCGTTGTTCGTGCTGGTGCGGCCGCGCCCGGGCGATTTCCATTACGACGCACTGGAAACCGAGCTGATGCTGCGCGATATCGCGCAGTGCCGCGCACTGGGCTGCGATGGCGTGGTGATCGGTGCGCTGGATGTGCACGGTGGCATCGACCTGCCGCTGTGCCGCGAGCTGGTGCGGGCCGCAGGACCGTTGCAGGTCACCTTCCACCGCGCATTCGATGCCGCACGCGATCTGCCGTCTGCATTGGAACAGGTGATCGAACTGGGATGCACCCGGGTGCTCAGTTCAGGCGGTCAGGTCAGTGCCGAGGCAGGCAGCAGCATGCTGGCCACGCTGGTGGCGCAGGCGGCAGGGCGGATCAGCGTGATGGCCGGGGCAGGGATCGGCCCGGCCAATATCGCCAAGATCGCGCGGCAGACCGGCTGCAGCGAACTGCATGCATCGGCCAAGGGCCTGCGGCGCTCGGCCATGCAGTTCCAGAACCCGCTGCTGCGCGGCCTGGACCCGGACTGGCACCAGACCAGCACCGGCACGGTAGCGGCATTGCGCAAGGCGTTGGACGGCGCGGCACATAAAAACGGCAGCCACCTGTGAAAGCGTAGCTGCCGTGGAGGACCGTTGAACGGGGTCGGATTCCTTCGCAGAAGGGCTCCGACCCCGGTAGCGCTTAGAACTTGTAGGTCGCGCCGAAGTAGATCTGTCGGCCCGAATACAGGTTGGAGATCAGGCGCGACTGGGTGTCGTTGCCCAGGTAGATGCGCTGTTCCGACTTGGTGGCGTTCAACACCGAGGCGGTGAAGGTCAGCGCTTCGGTGAAGTTGTAGGCCACGTTCAGATCCAGCTGGTCGTACGGTTCGGTGTACTGGGTCATGCCGTTGACCAGGCCACCGACCACTTCACCGCGACGGTTGTACGAGGCGCGGGCCAGGAACCGGTCGGTTTCGTAGAACACCGTCAGGTTGGCCTGGTTCTTGGCACTGCCCACCAGCGGCGATGCACCCAGGTTCTCGCCATTGAGCTCGATCGAGGCCAGGTTGGTGTCGTTGTAGGTGTAGTTGGCCTGCACGCCCAGGCCGAAGTCGAAGGTGTACTGGCCGTACAGCTCCACGCCCTGCGACACTGCATCGCGGCCGTTGGCCTGGGTGCTGTAGTTCTGCACCGTCACCATTTCGCCGCCGACTTCCATCTGCACGTCACGCACGATCGGCACGGTGAAGTTGCTGATGTCCTTGCGGAACAGGCCGACGCCGGCGACCGCGCCCGGCATGAAGTACCACTCCACGCCCAGGTCGTACTGGGTCGCTTCGAAGGCTTCCAGGTTCTTGTTGCTGCCACTGCCGGCCCAGCCTTCGGTCGGTGCACCGCCGGCAACGCGGCGGTCATTGACGTACTCGGGGCTGTAGTAGCTCAGGCTGCCGGGTGCGGCGATGCTGGTGTAGCTCGGCCGTGCCACCACCTTCGACGCGGCGCCACGCAGCACCAGGTTGTCGGTGATGTCCCAGGCAATGTTGAAGCTGGGCAGCACGTCGGTGTAGGTGCGGTCCGAACCGATCAGCTCGTAGCTCTTCTCGCGTGCCAAGGCATCGGGCAGGCGCACGAAGCCGCTCTCGCAGCCGTAGGTGGGGAAGGCGGCGGCCGCCGGATCATCGCAGGACATCGGCGCGCCGGAGGCGTTGTCCAGGAAGTAATCGTTGAAGCGTTCGATCGAGTCGCTGGACTGGGCGAACTGCTTGGTGCGCACCACGCGCACGCCGACGTTGCCGCGCAGGCGCTCGGTACGGAAGTTGGCCTGGAAATAGCCCGAGTAGATCTTCTCGTTGACGTTGTAGACGAAGTCGTCCTCAACGCGGTTGTGCGACGAACCGTAGGTGTTGTTCAGATAGTCGATGTAGGACGGGAAGTTGATGCCCGGGAATACATTCGCATTGAAGCCACCGGCGATGCCGCTGATCGGGTTGGACAGGAAGAAGCCGGGCTGGGCGATGCCGGCAGTGTTGTCACAGCCCGCCTGGTAGCGGCTGTCATAGTCGGCCGGGTCGGCGCCCTGGCAGACCCAGTAGGTGTTGCCGGTATTGCGGTGGACCTTGCCGTCACGGTACTTGGCGCCGAACTGGATCGAGTCCAGCCAGCCGCTTTCGAACATCTTGGTGACATCGGCCTGGAAGTGGTTCTGCTCGACCTCGGTCTGCATCCACGACGAATCGGTCGAACCGGTGTCGACCTCGGCGATGCCATTCATCAGCACCTCCTGCAGGTTCGGCGAGACGGTCAGCGACGGGGTGCCGGTCAGGTCCCACGCGGTGTACTGGTTGCCCGATTCCCACACGCCGTTGACGCGGCGGCGCGGCTTGGCCGACATGCGGAAGTTCATCGACGGGCCACCCTCGGACCAGGTGCGGCCGCCGCTGAAGGAGGCCTTCCACAGCGGGCTGATGTCCCAGTCGATGGTCAGGTCGGCGGTCTGCGAGAGCGCCTTTTCGCGGCTGTAACCACCGGTCAGCTGCGGGGTGGGAATGGTGCAGTCATCCGGTCCCCAGCCACCCGGGGCCAGGCCTGCGGCAGCCGCTTCGTCTTCGCTGCAGTAGTAGGTCTTGCCGGCCAGCTTTTCGAACTGTGCGCCGGTGACCACGGTGCCACTGGGGTCGAAGCTGAGGCCGTTGAGCAGGCGGCCGCCGGCCCAGTTGCCGTCACCGTTGTAGCGCGCCATGTTCCACTCGGGCACCTTCAGCATGTTCTGCGTGTAGTCGCCGTCCAGCTGGAAGCGGAAGTAGTTGGCGGTCAGGGTCAGGTTGTCGACCGGCTTGAACTGGAAGGTCAGCTGGCCACCCTTGCGCTCGCGCTTCTCTTCCTTCACCGCGAAGTTCACCGAGGTGGGCATGAAGAAGTCGCTGTAGTTGCGCCCGAACTGGTCGTTGAAGCCGGAGTTGCCCCACCAGTAGTTGATGCCGCCCTGGGTGAGGGCGTTGCCGTTGACATCACGGGCATCGACATCGGTGCCGTACCACTGGTAGTTCTCGGTGGTCACTTCCATGGTGCGGCTGGTGCGCTTCTGCTGGGTCACGCCAACCAGCACGCCGAAGCGTTCGTCCTTGCTGTGCCACGAATACAACGCCGACGCCTGCGGGTCGACATCCTGGTGGGTATCGGAGGAGACGCCTTCCAGGGTCACGTAGCCGGAGTTGGATTCCATTTCCAGCGGGCGGCGGGTGTGCAGGATGACCGTGCCGCCGATGCCGCCTTCGTCGATGCGTGCTTCCGGCGATTTGAACAGCTCGGCGCTGGAGAGCATGTTCGACGGCAGCAGGGTGTAGTTGAACGAACGGCTGGCCTCGTCATTGGTTTCGGAGGTGGCGATGTAGTTGCCGTTCAACTGGGTCAGGGTCAGGTCGGGATCGAGGCCGCGCACGCTGACGCTCTTGCCTTCGCCGCCGTCGCGGGTGATGACCACGCCGGGTACGCGCTGCAGCGAATCGGCAACGTTCTTGTCGGGGAACTTGCCGACGTCCTCGGCGGTGATCACTTCGACCACGGCGTTGGCGTCGCGCTTCTGCTGCAGGCTCTTCTCGATCGCATAGCGGTAGCCGGTGACCTGCACGCTGTCCAGCGTGGTGGCGTCGGCGCTGCCGGTGGTCGGTTGTGCGCTGGCCTGCTGGGCAGCGGCGCCGGTCGGCGCGACGGCTGCGGCCAGGGCCAGTGCGACGGCGAACGACAAGGCGTCGCGGCCGTGCGTACGAGTTGAATGCTTGATTGCCATCTCTCCCTCTCTCATGGATTGATCCGGTGACTGACGCGGAAACTTGAATCGATCTAATCTGCGGTGCCGATTTTGCTGATGCCGCGCGGCTGCCTGGGCGGCGCGCTGTAGTTCGGGTACGTCCTGTGCCGGTCCCCAACGCCGGGCCATCCCATGGGATCCGCTTGGATCGATCTAAGCGATGGCGGGGCGATTTTTAGCATGGCTGGAGGGTGTGCGCATGCTGCTGCGCAATATTGCAGGGACGTGTCTACCGAATGATGTTTCGCTGAAATGCGCTGGAATCGTTTACATGCGCAAAAGGGGAGGGGTGGTTCGGCAGGGCTTGCAGCCCTGCACCTGCTTTTCGAGCCGAAGCCGAAGCCGAAGCAGGATCAAAGGCGGCTCTGGCTTTCTGTGAGTTGGGCGGGGCGGTGTGGGCTGGCAGGACACGCCGTAAACCCGTCCCTGGGGGCTCGTAGGCGCCATCCATGGCGCCTGCGGTCCTGCCAGCCCACACCGCCCCGCCATCCCACGGAAAGCCCGCTTTTGCCGTTGCTGTTGCCGTGGCTCCCAGCAGGTGCAGGGCTGCAAGCCCTGCAAAAGAAAACCCCCTCTTTGCTGCGGCGCAGAATGCATGGGCGGGCGCTCCCTGCTTTACTTCAATCGATCTAAATCCGCCGGGGTGCGGATTTGTACCGATGGAAACGGGGAGTTCGGCCGCAGCGGCCGCCCCCCGCTGCCGCCCTGCCGCCAAGGAGTCCTGTCCGTGACCAGGTTGTCCCGCCGTCGTTCCCTCCTGCGCCTGCCGGCGCTGTCCCCGCGGCCGCTGGCCCGCGCCGCCTGCCTGCTGGCCCTGGCCATCACGCCGTGGCTGCAGGCCGCACCCGCTGCGCTCGAGCGCGAGGTCAATACCTTCATCGGCAGCAAGGATGACGGCAATACCTTCCCGGGCGCGTCCGCACCGTTCGGCCTGATCCAGGTCAGCCCGATCGGCAGCCACTATTCGGGCTGGCGCTACGACGACGAAAAGATCCGCGGCTTCGGCCATTCCTTCCTGTCCGGCGCCGGTTGCTGGGAACAGGGCGGCCAGGTCTCCATCCTGCCGGTCACCGGCAGCATCGGCCCGGGCGGCGACTTCGACATCGCCAACCCGAAGCAGTTCGACCACAAGGCCTATGCCGCCAACTACACCCACGACGGTGAAGTGGGCCAGGCCGGCTATTACAAGGTGCGCCTGACCAGCTACGGCGGTATCGATGCCGAAGCCACCGCGCGCACCCGCGCCGCGGCCGAGCGCTACACCTTCAGCCAGCGCACTGGCGATGGTCATGTGCTGGTGAACGTGGGCCAGGCCAACGAGCGCCATTCGGTGATCGGCAGTGTGGTGGACGTGGTCGGCGACCGTGTGGTGGAAGGCAAGCTGGTTACCAAGAGCTTCTGTGGCGGGCACCAGTACACCACCTGGTTCCGGGTTGAATTCGATCGCCCGTTCAAGGCACACGGCACCTGGGGCGAGGCCGGTGGCCTGGCCAATGCGCGGCACAGCATGGAAGGCGAGCAGAAGCCGAACGGTGCCTGGCTGACCTTCGATCTGGCCAAGGGCCAGTCGGTCACCGCGGTCAGCGCGATCTCGCACGTGGATGCCGAAGGTGCACGCACCAATCTGCGCGCCGAGGGCATGCAGGGTGGGGCGCTGATCGCTTTCGACCGCATGCGCGCGCTTTCTCAGCAGGAATGGCGCGAGCAGCTGGCGCGGGTGCGCGTGCAGGGCGGCACGGGCGATGACCGCACCGTGTTCTACAGCGCGCTCTACCACGCGCTGCTGCAGCCGCTGACCGGCAGCGATGCCGACGGCCGCTATCGTGGTTATGACGATGGCGTCCACCGCGCCGATGGCTGGACCTACTACGAGTATTTCTCGCTGTGGGACACCTACCGTGCGCAGAACCAGTGGTTGGCGCTGACCCGCCCGGACGTGGCGCGTGATATCGGCCGCACCCTGCTGGCCATCGACGAGCAGGGCGGGTGGCTGCCGCGCTGGGGCTATGCCAACTTCGAAACCAACATCATGACCGGCGATCCGGTCACCCCGTTCATGGTCGACCTGTGGCGCTTCGGTGCGCTGAAGGGACGGGAATCGCAGGCCTGGGACGCGCTGCGCCGCAATGCCTTCGGCACGCCGCCGCTGAACTCGCGGATGGCTGGTCGCTCGGGCAACCCGACCTACCTGGACAAGGGCTATGTGGTCTACGACCGCGCCTTCCCATCCAAGGGCATGGACGTGGACCCGCACCACGGCGGCTCGGCCACGCTGGAATACGCATTGGCCGATTGCGCGCTTTCGCAGATGGCCGACGGCCTGGGCCATGCGCAGGACTCGGCCACGCTGCGTGAGCGCGGCCGCAACTGGCGCAAGGTGTGGGACCCGCAGGTGCGCGACGCCGAAACCGGCTTCACCGGCTTCCCGCGCCCGCGTACCGAAGACAACCAGTGGTACACCCCGGCCGACGGCCACTACAGCCCGCGCTCGCACCATGGCTTCCATGAAGGCACCGCATGGCAGTACCAGTGGCTGGCGCAGCAGGACGTGCCGGGCCTGGTCGAAGCGATGGACGGCCGCGAGCAGGCCGGCCGCCGCCTGGATGCCTTCTTCGCGATGGATGCGCTGCAGGCCGATCCGCTGACGGCCGCGCGCAAGGAATGGGTGGTGGGGCCGTACAGCTACTACAACCAGTTCCGCTACAACCCCAACAACGAACCGGACCTGCACGCGCCGTGGCTGTACACGCTGATCGGCCAGCCGTGGAAGACCGCCAACGTGCTGCGCGCGGCGCAGCAGCTGTTCACCAACGCGCCCAACGGCGTCACCGGCAATGACGACCTGGGCACGATGTCGGCCTGGTACCTGTTCAGTGCCATCGGCATGTACCCGGCAGTGCCGGGCAGCGGCCAGTTCCTGCTGCACACGCCGCGTTTCTCCAAGGTGGAAGTGGACATGGGCAACGGCCGCACGCTGCGCATCGACGCGCCCGGAGCCGATGGTCGCCGCCTGCAGTACGTGCAGGGCGTGCAGCTGGATGGCCGTGCGCATGCGCCGGTCTGGCTGGACTGGAACCAGCTGCAGCAGGGCCCGCGCCTGCAGTTCGCACTGGATGCACAGGCCCCGATCCAGGGCTGGGGCACGGCAGTGAAGGATCTGCCGGTGTCATGGTGCGCTGCACCAGGCAGCGTGCTGCGCTGAGCCATCGTCGTGCCGTTCGCGGCCAACCAGCGAACGGCACGGCACGAATGGCCTCCGATCCATTAGGCTTGACCCTCCCGAGGAGCCCGGTACAGCGATGAACGACAACGACGGCACTTCCAGCAAGCGTTCCGGCAAGGCGGTGACGGTGACCGACATCGCCCGTGCGATCGGCGTGTCGCGCGCCACCGTGTCGCTGGTGCTGCGTGGCAGTCCGTTGGTCAATGTCGATACCCGGGCCAAGGTGGAAGCCGAGCTGCGGCGCCAGCGCTACGTCTACAACCGTGCGGCGGCCAACCTGCGCCGGCGGACCTCCAGCAGCATCGCGCTGGTCATCAACGATCTGTCCAACCCGTTCTTCGCCGAATTCGCCTCCGGCGTGGACGAGGCGCTGGGCGGGCGCGGCTATGTCACCCTGCTGGGCAGCACGGGCGAATCGCCGCAGCGCCAGCAGGCGGTGCTGTCCACGCTGATGGAGCACACCCCGGCGGGCCTGATCCTGTCGCCGGCCGAGGGCAGTGATGCCACGCTGCTGCGCCAGGCGCTGGGCGCCAACGCCAACGTGCTGTTGTTCAACCGTGAACTGGAAGGGGCCGACTGGGACTTCCTGACCCTGGACAACCAGCACGGTGCCTATCTGGCCACCCGCCACCTGATCGAGCGCGGCCACCAGCAGATCGCCTTCTTCGGTGGCCATGCCGATTCAAGTTCCTGCCACCAGCGCCGCGCCGGCTTCCAGCAGGCGCTGGCCGAGGCCGGCCTGGCGCTGCCGCCGGGCTGGATGATCGAGTCTGCGCCGAACCGCCTGGAAGCGGCCGCGCGCACCGACGAACTGTTCGCCGATGGCCATCGTCCCAGTGCTGCGGTCTGCTACAACGACACCGTCGCGCTGGGCCTGATGCTGGGCCTGAACTCCCGCGGCATCCGTCCGGGCGGTGATTTCGCGGTGACCGGTTTCGACGATATTTCCGAGGCATCGGTGGCCGTGCCGCCGCTGACCACCCTGACCGCCGACCCGCGCGAGCGCGGCCGGCAGGCCGCCGCCTTGCTGCTGCAACGCCTGGATGATCCCGATGCACCGCCGCGGCGCACCGTCGCCCCGGTGCAGCTGCGCGTGCGCGAGAGCAGTGCCGCGCGGCCCAACTGATTTTCCAAGACCTTTTCCCTTCCACGTACCAACGACCTACACGCGCATCGAGGCGCGAACCGCATGCCGATTTCCGCAACGCCCCGTCCATCGGGATCCAACAGCAGCCAGGCGCCGGTGATGAATGCCCGCGCGGCCCTGTGGGTGGCCACCACCATCTTCTTCATGTGGGGCTTCCTGACCAGCCTCAACGATGTGCTGATCCCGCACCTGAAGGCGGTGTTCGAGCTGAACTACACCCGCGCCATGCTGGTGCAGTTCACCTTCTTCGGCGCGTACTTCCTGATGTCGGTGCCGGCCGGTCGGCTGGTGGCACGGCTGGGTTACAAGAAGGGCATCATCGCCGGCCTGCTGATTGCCGGTGTGGGCGCGCTGGGCTTCTGGCCGTCGGCCGCGCTACGCACCTACGATGCCTTCCTGGCCTCGCTGTTCGTGCTGGCCACCGGCATCACCGTGCTGCAGGTGGCGGCCAACCCGTATGTGGCGCTGCTGGGTCCGGAAAAAACCGCCTCCAGCCGCCTGACCCTGGCGCAGGCGCTGAACTCGCTGGGCACCACGCTGGCGCCGCTGTTCGGCGGTTTCCTTATCCTCAGCACCGCGGTGAAGAGCGGTGACGAGATCAAAGCGATGCCGATGGCCGAGCAGCTGGCCTACCGCGCCGCGGAAGCGCAGTCGGTGCAGGGCCCGTATGTGGGCCTGGCGATCGCACTGGTGCTGCTGGCCGTGTTCGTCTACCTGTTCCGCCTGCCCAGCCTGACCGAAACCACCGAGCAGGCCGACACCAGCCACCACACGCTGCTGGATGCGCTGAAGCACCCGCACGTGCTGTTCGGCGTGCTGGCCATCTTCTTCTACGTCGGTGCCGAAGTGTCCATCGGCAGCCTGATGGTGAACTACCTGGCACTGCCGGAGATCGGCGGCATGAGCGAACAGCAGGCCACCCATTACGTGTCGGCCTACTGGGGCTGCGCCATGGTCGGTCGTTTCGCCGGTGCCTGGCTGCTGGCCAAGTTCTCGCCGCGCCGTCTGCTGGCCGGCTTCGCGGTGGCCAATGTGGTGCTGCTGGCGGTCACCCTGGGCTCGGGCGGCAAGGTAGCGCTGTACGGCATCGTGGCCACCGGCCTGTTCAACTCCATCATGTTCCCGACCATCTTCTCGTTGGCCATCGAACGCCTGGGTCCGCTGACCAACAAGGCGTCCAGCCTGCTGATCATGGCCATCGTCGGTGGCGCGATCATTCCGCTGCTGCAGGGCATGCTGGCCGATCGCATTGGCCTGCACCTGAGCTTCGTGCTGCCGGTGGTCTGCTACGTCTACATCATCTTCTACGGTCTGGTGGGCTCGCGCCCGCCGGCCGTCGGCCCGCAGGGAGGCTGAGTCCGAAATGGGTGCCATTGTCTGCTTCGGCGAAATTTTGATCGATCTACTAGCGCAGCCGCCGGCCTCGGCCGACACCCCGCGCGCCTTCCTGCAGTACGCCGGCGGTGCGCCGGCCAACGTGGCGGTGGCCGCTGCCCGGCTGGGCGCGCAGACCCAGTTCGTGGGCATGCTGGGCCGGGACATGTTCGGCGACTTCCTGGCTGACAGCCTGGCCGAGCACCGCGTGGGCACCGACTACATCGTGCGCACCGACGCGGCCAAGACCGCGCTGGCGTTCGTGGCGCTGGACGCGCACGGCGAGCGCAGTTTCAGCTTCTATCGGCCGCCGGCGGCCGACCTGCTGTTCCGTGACAGCGATTTCCAGGGCGCCTGCTTCGATAGTGCCGCCTGCTTCCATGTGTGCTCCAACAGCCTGACCGAAGCGGATATTGCTGCCGCCACGTTCGCTGGCATGGAGCGTGCGCGCGCGGCCGGTGCGGTGGTCAGCCTCGACCTGAACCTGCGCCCGGCGCTGTGGCCGGCCGGCACCGATCCCATGCCGCGCCTGTGGCAGGCGCTGGAGCGTGCCGACCTGGTGAAGTTGTCGCGCGAAGAGCTGGACTACCTGGCCGCGCCACACGGTGCCGAAGGTGACCAGGTCGTGCTGCAGCGCCTGCTGGCCGCGCAGGCCCGCTGGGTAATCGTCACCGATGGCGCCGCCACGCTGCGCTGGTACACCCGCCAGCAGCAGGGCCAGGTCACCAGTTTCAATGTGGCCACGGTCGACACCACCGCCGCCGGCGATGCCTTCGTGGGCGGCGTGCTGGTGGGCCTGCTGGAGCGCGGCGGTGCCGGCGCCGGCTTCGCCGCCTTCTGCCAGGATCCGCAGGCGATCACCGAAACGCTGCGCTTCGGTGCGGCCGTCGGGGCGCTGGCGGTCACCCGCAAGGGCGCCTTCGCGGCCATGCCCTCGCTCGATGAAGTGCAGCACCTGCTGCAGACCCAGGAACTTTCCGCATGACCCAGACCGCCTCCCGCTTCGTTCCGCAGTTCCGCTCGGCCGAATTCCTGCGCGCGCACATCGCCGACACGATGGCGTTCTACCACCCGCGCTGCATCGACCCCAACGGTGGTTTCTTCCATTACTTCCTGGACGATGGCACGGTCTACGATGCCGGCCACCGCCACCTGGTCAGCAGCACGCGCTTCGTCTTCAACTACGCCATGGCGTACCGCGAGTTTGGCAATGCCGAGTACCGCGATGCCGTCGAGCATGGCGTGCGCTACCTGCGCGAGGTGCATCGCAATCCTGCGACGGGCGGCTATGCCTGGACCCTGCGCGATGGCCAGGTCGAGGACGATATGAACCACTGCTACGGCGTGGCATTCGTGCTGCTGGCCTACAGCTGTGCGCTGAAGGCCGGCATCGAGCAGGCCCGCGCGTGGATGGACGAAACCTGGCAGCTGCTGGAAGCGCGCTTCTGGGAAGCCGGGCACGGTCTGTACAAGGACGAAGCCGATGGCCAGTGGAACTTCACCGGTTATCGTGGGCAGAACGCCAACATGCACATGTGCGAGGCGATGCTGGCCGCGTTCGAGGCCAGTGGCGAGCAGCGCTACGTGCAGCGCGCACTGCAGCTGGCCGACAACATGACCCGACGCCAGGCCGCCAAGGCCGGCGGACTGGTGTGGGAGCACTACGACACGAACTGGGAAATCGACTGGGACTACAACCTGGACGACCCCAAGCACCTGTTCCGCCCGTGGGGCTTCCAGCCGGGGCACCAGACCGAATGGGCCAAACTGCTGCTGATCCTGGACCGCCACGTGCAGGCCGATTGGCTGGTGCCCACCGCCGAGCACCTGTTCGATGTGGCGGTCGAGCGCAGCTGGGATGAAGCGCGTGGCGGCCTGTACTACGGCTTTGCACCGGAATCGCGGCGCCAGCCGGGCATGGACGGTGCCCCGATCGGCGGCGACAGCTTCGTCTGCGACGACGACAAGTACTTCTGGGTGCAGGCCGAAACCCTGGCCACGGCCGCGCTGATGGCCCAGCGCACCGGCGATGATCGCTACTGGCAGTGGTACGACCGGCTGTGGGCGTATTCGTGGGAGCACTTCGTCGACCACCAGTACGGCGCCTGGTTCCGCATCCTGGATGCCGACAACCGCAAGTACAGCAACGAGAAAAGCCCGGCCGGCAAGGTGGATTACCACACCATGGGCGCGTGCTACGAAGTGTTGAACGTCGTTCGTTGAGGTCTGCCGCGCTGCGCGCTCGCCGGGCACGGCCCGGCGCTAACGTGGCGTGTGGCATGGGGTAGCGCCGGGCCATGCCCGGCGGACACAACAGGAGTCTCACACGTGCATCGTCTTCCCCTC
Organism: Stenotrophomonas sp. Steno-C17; assembly: GCF_056393165.1. Lineage (NCBI taxonomy): Bacteria > Pseudomonadati > Pseudomonadota > Gammaproteobacteria > Lysobacterales > Lysobacteraceae > Stenotrophomonas > Stenotrophomonas sp. Steno-C17. Next base: position 144,413 of record NZ_JBWJPD010000007.1, on the reverse strand, counting down.
GCTGTCCGTCTGCTCCTGCTGTTGTTGATGCTCGGCAGTTTCCCCGCGCTTGCTGCACCGCTGCAGGCGCACTGGGAGTTCCGCATGCTGCCCGGCGACGCGCAGGGTGCCGCGCACCCCGGCCTGCAGCAGTGGCGCACCGCCGCCGTGCCCGGCAGCGTGCACACCGATCTGCTGGCCCATGGCCTGATCCGCGACCCCTACGTGGGCGCGCCGGAGGCCGAGCTGCAGTGGATCGGCCTGGCGGCGTGGGAATACCGCGCGCGCTTTGATGTGGACGCGGCGACCCTGGCCAAGGCGCATGCCGAATTGCGTTTCGACGGCCTGGATACCTATGCCGAGGTGCGCTTGAACGGCAAGCCGCTGCTGCGCGCCGACAATGCGCACCGCACCTGGCGCGCACGTGTGGAAGGGCGCCTGCGGCCCCGCGGCAATGAACTGCAGATCGTGTTCCGTTCGCCCATCCGCACCCTGCTGCCGGGCGTGCAGACCATGCCGCACAAGATTGCCGGCAACTATCCCTCGCCCTACGGCGATGAGCCCAAGGATGCGATGGTAGGCAACTTCGCGCGCAAGCCGGCCTACCATTTCGGCTGGGACTGGGGCCCGCGCTACGTGACCGCCGGTGTCTGGCGTGGCGTTGATCTGCAGACCTGGGACGCGCAGCGCCTGACCGATCTGGCCGTGCGTACCGATGCGCTGGACGCGCAGCAGGCGCGATTGGCCGTGCTGCTGCAGGTGGAGCAGGGCAGTGCCGCCGGCTCGGCGAAGGTGGACGTGCAGGTGCGCGATCCCGACGGCCGCGTGGTGGCCACCGTGCAGCGCACGGTGCTGGTGCAGCCCGGCCAGAACAGCGTGGAGATTCCGGTTGCACTGGACGCGCCGCGCCGCTGGTGGCCGGTGGGGCAGGGCGCGCAGGACCGATATACCGTGCGCGCGCAGTTGGGCGCCGGCGGTGACCCGGCACTGCAGCGCGAGCAGCGCATCGGCCTGCGCACGGTGGAACTGCGCCGACAGCACGACGACCAGGGCGGGCAGGGCTTCGCCTTCGTCATCAATGGCGTGGAGATCTTCGCCAAGGGGGCCAATGTCATTCCGTTCGATGCGTTCCCGGCGCGCGTGGACGTTGCACGCCTGCGCCAGGTGTTGACCGCCGCGCGCGATGCCAACATGAACATGCTGCGCAACTGGGGCGGCGGCTACTACGAGGACGATGCGTTCTTCGATATCGCCGACGAACTGGGCCTGCTGGTCTGGCAGGATTTCATGTTCGGTGGTGGCATGCAGCCCGGCTACGATCCTGCATTCCGCGCCAGCGTGGTGGCCGAAGCGCGCGACAACGTGCGGCGCCTGCGCCACCACCCCAGCATCGTGCTGTGGTGTGGCAACAACGAAGAAGAGACGGCGTGGAAGGATTGGGGCCATGGACGCGACCTGAAAGCCGCCGATCCGGCGTTCGCCGCGCGGGTCTGGCAGGGCTATGTCGATCTGTTCGGCAACGACCTGCGCCAGGTGGTGGGCGAGGAGGGGCTGGGCGTGCCGTACTGGTCCAGTTCGCCCAGCAACGATCTGGATGAAAAAGCCAACGACTCCACCCGCGGCGACAAGCACTACTGGCAGGTCTGGGGCAACCCGGCGCTGCCGGTGCAGGCGTACCTGCAGGAGACGCCGCGCTTCATGTCCGAGTATGGCCTGCAGGCCTGGCCGTCGCTGGCAACGGTGGACCAGATGGCCACCCGTGCCGAGCAGCGCATCGACAGCCCGGTGATCCGTGCCCACCAGAAGTTCATGGCCGGCGAAGGCAACAGCCGCCTGCTGCAGTACATCGAGCGCGGCTACGGTACGCCGAAGGATTTCGCGGACTTCGTCTACCTGAGCCAGGCGATGCAGGCCGATGGCATTGCGCTGGCCGCGCTGCATCATCGCGCTTCGCGGCCGTACACGATGGGCTCGCTGTACTGGCAGCTCAACGATGTCTGGCCGGGTGCATCGTGGTCCAGCGTGGATTACTTCGGGCGCTGGAAGGCGCTGCACTTTGCCGCGCGTCGCTTCTTCGCGCCGGTCACCCTGGCGGCCCTGCGTGACGAAGGCCGCACCCGCGTGCGCCTGATCAACGACGGCGCCGCGCTGGATGCACGGTGGCGGCTGCGGGTGATGGACGTGGATGGGAAAGTGCTGCGCCGTCGCGAGGCGGCGGTGACGTTGGCGGCAGCCGGGGTGACGACGGTGGGTGACTTCGGCGATGGCGAGCTGCTGGCCGGCGCCGACCCGAAGCGCACCGTGGCGGTGTTCGAACTACTGCAGGACGGCAAGGTGCGCGCGCGGCAGGTGGTGGGCTTCGTTGAAGCCAGGGAGCAGACGCTGCCGCCGCAGGCGTTGCGGGCCACGCTGGAGATCGAGGGCGATCACTACCGCCTGCGCCTGCAGAGCAGCGCTTATGTGCGTGCCGCCTGGATCGACTTCGGTGCGCTGGATGTGCAGGTGGAGGACAACCTGCTGGATCTGCTGCCGGGCGAGACGCGCGACGTCGCCGTGCGTGGCCCGGTGGACCTGGCCGCGCTGCGCAGCGCGTTGCAGGTGAAGACCCTCAACGACCGTTGAGGGCGCATCCCGCTCTGGTAGGTGCCAACCTTGGTTGGCACACCCCAAATATGCCAACCAAGGTTGGCATCTACCCTCTGCAGTTACAGCTGGATCTGCTGGAAATTCTCGACGCGGTCGTGGCCGTTCGCCGCCTGGCCGGTGCGCGGCAGCGGGTAATCGTCCAGGCGATCGATCAGGCGGGTCTGCAGCCCGGCTTCGCGCGCGGCGTCCAGCTCTTCCACCACATCGGACAGGAACAGGATCTCGCCGGCCGGCACGCCAATGGCCTGCACGATGCGACGGTAGCTGTCTGCTTCACGCTTGCCGCCCACTTCGGTATCGAACCAGCCCGACACCAGCGGGCTGAGGTCGCCGGCGTCGCTGAAGCCGAAGAACAGCTTCTGCGCCGGTACCGAGCCGGACGAATACACGTACAGCGGCAGGCCGGCGGCGTGCCAGCCCTTCAGCACCGGCGCCACTTCCGGGTAGAAGTGCGCGGTGTAGTCGCCACGGCGGTAGCCGGTATCCCAGATCACGCCCTGCAGCGCCTTCAGCGCGGTGTGCTTGCGGTCCTGGTCGATCCAGCCCTGCAGCGTTTCCACCACCAGACTGTCCTGGCAGGCGCCACCGATCTCGGTGGCCACCGCATCCAGCCAGCGGCGGATCTCCGGTTGCTGGCCGTGTTCGGCCACGAACGCCGGCAGGGCCTGGCGGGCGTAGGGGAACAGCACGTTCTTGACGAACGAAATGCTGCTGGTGGTGCCTTCGATATCGGTCAGGATGACGCGGGGCTGCATGGATCAGGACGCCTGGGTGGGGATGTAGCGGGGGAACTTCTGCGCGATGTCGGTGCCGGTGAAATGACCGACCCAGCCATCCGGCTCGGTGAAGAACCGGATCGCCACGAAGCTGGGTTCATCGCCCATGTCGAACCAGTGCGTGGTGCCATCGGGCACCGCGATCAGGTCGTCCTTCACGCATTCGATCTCGTACACCTTGTCGCCCACGTGCAGGGTGAACAGGCCAGAGCCAGCGACGAAGAAGCGCACCTCGTCTTCCTTGTGGAAGTGCTCGTCCAGGAACTTCTTACGCAGCTCGGCGCGGTTCGGGTTGTCCGGGGCGATCGAGGCCACGTCCACGCTCTTGAAGCCACGTTCGGCCACCAGACGGTCGATGTCGGCGCGGTAGGCGGCGAACACTTCATCCTGGCTGGCGCCCGGGGCAACCGGCGCGGCGGCCTGCCAGCGCTCGAAGGTAACGCCGATCTTCTGCAGTTCGGCAGCGATGACCGCGCCGTCCTGGGTATCCAGCAGCGGCGAGTCGGGGCGGGTGTCGTCGTAGATGCGCAGTCGGCTCATGGCGGCAGCTTGAACATTCCGGGGGAAAGACAGGGTAGCAGGGTGCAGGCGGTGGCCAGATGGCCAATGGGCATGTGCCTGTGCGCGATGGTTCAGCCGCGCAGCTTGCGCAGTTCCAGTTCGCAGTGCAGCAGGAACTCGAAGGCTTCCATGTGGCGGCGCGCTTCGGCCATGTCGCGGCCCCAGGCGTACAGGCCGTGGCCGTCGATCAGGTAGCCCCACAGCGGCTGGCGGTCCAGCAGGTCGTCGACCTGGGCCGACAGCACGTTCATGTCCTGGGTGTTGGCGAACACCGGAATGTCGATGGCCATTTCGTGGGTGCTGTTGCCGGCGAAGGCCTTCAGCAGTTCGTAGCCTTCCACCCGGATGTGGCCCTGCGGCGCGTACAGGCGCGAGGCGATGGTCTGCACCGGGGAGTGGGTGTGCAGCACGCAGCCCACGTCGGGGAAGCGGCGGTACAGCTGGGTGTGCAGCAGGGTTTCGGCGGACGGGCGCAGCGGGCGGCCGACGGCTTGGCCGTCGAAATCCACCACCATGATGTCGTCCTCGATCAGGCGGCCCTTGTCCTTGCCCGAGACGGTGATCGCGGCGTGGCGGTCGTCCAGGCGGTGGGAGAAGTTGCTGCTGGTGGCCGGGGTCCAGCCGGCCTGGGCCAGTTCACGGACGTTGTCGATCAGCAGCTGGGCCAGTTCGCTCAGGCGCGCGGTGTCGTAGGGGAAGGTGGGGGCGTTCATGCGGGTGATTTTACTGGATTCGGCCAACGGCTGAGCCCCTCGTGGCTGGGTCGCCGTTCTGATTCCCTGGGTTGGCCGGGCGGGGTGGGCTGGCGGGACACGCCGTAGATCCATCCATGGAGGCTCGTAGGCGCCATCCATGGCGCCTGCGGTCCCGCCAGCCCACCCCGCCCGGCCACGGACAGGTTCCGTGCGCGCCAGCCACGGAGTGAAGAGGGAAGAGCGGAAAGCGGTTCGCGGCGCTGCGCTTGCTCGCAGCCGAGCATGGCACGGCTCTACAGGGGCATCGTTCGCCGGAGAGAGTTCATCCACGCATGCCGTGAATCATCCGGACGGACCGGGAGACCGTCAGGGGCGGGGCGGGTTGGGTTCGCGGGGGTATCCGCGCCATGGATGGCGCGGCTAAGCCTCCAGGGACGGATTCACGGCGTCCCCCGCGAACCCAACCGGCCCCGCCAAACCAGCACACCCGCTCTTGCCGTTGCTCTGGCGGGTGCAGGGCCGCAGGCCCTGCAAGCAAAACAAACCCTCACTTACCCCGCAGGCGGCTGTGCTTGAAGCCGTAGCCGAAATAGATCACGAAGCCGACGATGGTCCATACGCCCATCAGCATCCAGTTGTGCAGCGTCATCGCCGACAGCAGCGCCAGGCAGCTGATCACGCCCAGGCTGCAGACCAGCCAGGCGGCCGGAATGCGGAACGGACGCGGCAGGTCGGGCTGGGTGCGGCGCAGGATCAGCACGCCTGCACAGACGGCTGCGAAGGCGATCAGCGTGCCCATCGAGGTCAGCTCGCCGAGGATATCCAGCGGGAACAGCGCCGCCAGCAGGGCGATGCCGATGCCGGTAATGACGGTATTGATGTGCGGCGTGCGGTACTTCGGGTGGATCTTGGTGAACACCGGCGGCAGCAGGCCGTCGCGGCCCATGATCATGAAGATGCGCGGCTGCCCGATCACCATCACCAGCACCACCGAGGCCAGGCCGATCAGGGCACCCACTTCCACCACCCAGCGCAGCCAGCCCAGTTGCGGATGCGCGGCCACGGCGGTCACCACCGGTTCGTCGGTGCCCAGCAGCTGGAACGGCACCAGGCCGGTCATCACGGCGGCCATGGCGATGTACAGCACGGTGCAGATCACCAGCGACAGCATCATGCCGATCGGCATGTCGCGCTGCGGACGGTGCGATTCCTGCGCCGCCACCGACACCGCCTCGAAGCCGATGTAGGCGAAGAACACCATGGCCGCGCCACGTAGCACGCCTTCCATGCCGTACTTGCCGGGGCCTTCATTGGCCGGGATGAACGGGGTCCAGTTGCTGGTGTCCACGTACTTCCAGCCGACCACGATCACCAGCACGATCAGGCCGGTCTTGAGGATCACCATGGCCATGTTCATCGCCGAAGACTTGCTGATGCCCACGTAGCACAGCCAGGTGAGCAGCAGTACCAGGATGGCGGCGGGAATGTTGGCGATGGCACCGGTTGGGCGCAGCTGCGCATCCAGTGGCGCGCTGACCAGCGCAGCCGGTAGATGGATGTCGAACTGGCTGAGGAAGCTGAGGAAGTAGCCGGTCCAGCTGACCGCCACCGCCGAGGCCGAAACGCCGTACTCCAGCACCAGCATCCAGCCGATGAACCAGGCCGACAGTTCGCCGAAGGTGGCGTAGGTGTAGGTGTAGGCGCTGCCGGACACCGGCACCATCGCGGCGAATTCGGCATAGGCCAGGGCGCAGAACGCGCAGCAGATCGCGGCCAGCACGAACGACAGCATGATGGCCGGGCCGGCGTGGTTGGCTGCGGCCTGGCCGGTGATGACGAAGATGCCGCCGCCGATCACCGCGCCGATGCCCAGCGCGGTCAGGCCCCACGGGCCCAGGTGGCGGCGCAGGCTCAGCCCGTTGGCGTCTTCATGGGCGGCATGCGGATGCTTGGTGGCCCACAGTTGCTTGAACATGTGTGTCGGTCTTGTCGAAGCGCCGTTCGAGGCGGCGCGGGGGAAAACGGACGGGCCGGCGCAGGGCCGGCCCGTAGGGCGATCAGGGCGACTTGGCCAGCTTGCTGTTGCGCATGCCGTAACCCAGGTAGATCAGCATGCCCAGCACGGTCCAGCCGACGAACAGGTGCCAATGCACCACGAAGGCCTGCCAGAACAGGAACAGACAGGTGGCCGCGCCCAGCGGGCAGATGATCCACACGGCCGGTACGCGGAACGGGCGATGGATGTCCGGCTTGGTATAGCGCAGCACCAGCACGCCGATGCAGACCGTGGCGAAGGCCAGCAGGGTGCCCATCGACACCAGCTCGCCCAGCACGTTCAGCGGCACCAGCCCGGCCAGCGCGGCGGCGATGACGCCGACCACGATCGTGGCGACATGGGGCGTGCGGAAGCGGGCGTGGACCTTGCCGAAGAGCTTGGGCAGCAGGCCGTCGCGGGAGATCGTGTAGGCGATGCGGGTCTGGCCCATCATCATCACCAGCACCACCGAGGACAGGCCGGCGATGGCGCCCACTTCCACGGCAGTCTTCAGCCAGGCCAGCTGCGGGTAGCCTTCCAGCGCGGTGGCCACCGGCTTGTCGGTGCCCAGCAGGTGGTAGGGCATCATGCCGGTCAGCACGGCGCAGACGATGATGTAGACGATGGTGCACACCGCCAGCGAGCCGAGCAGCCCGATCGGCATATTGCGCTGCGGGTCCTTGGTTTCGCCGGCGGCGGTGGAGACCGCATCGAAGCCGATGTAGGCGAAGAACACGATGGTGGCCGCGCGGAAGATGCCGCTCCAGCCGAACTCACCCGGCACGCCGGTGTTTTCGGGGATGAACGGCTGCCAGTTGGCCGGGTCGATGTGGGCCGCGCCGATGCCGATGAACAGGCAGATGACGGTGACCTTGATCGCCACGATGATCGCGTTGACGAAGGCAGACTGGGTCACGCCCACGTACAGCAGGCCCGACACGGCCGCCACGATCAGCACCGCCGGCAGGTTGAACAGCTTGCCGGACGAAACGAATTCGCTGCCCGTCCAGGCGATGGGTGCTGCGCTGAGCAGGTCCGGGAAGGGCATGTGCAGCGTGGTGGTGATGAAGCTGATCAGGTACGCCGACCAGCCCACGGCCACCGAGGCCGAGGCGAACAGATATTCCAGCACCAGGCACCAGCCGATGAACCAGGCCATGCCTTCGCCCAGGGTGGCGTAGGAATAGGAATAGGCGCTGCCGGACACCGGCATCATCGCGGCGAACTCGGCGTAGCACAGGCCCGCCAAGGCGCAGGCGAAACCGGCGATCACGAACGACAGCATCACCGCCGGGCCGGCGTGGTTGGCCGCCGCCTGGCCGGTGAGCACGAAGATACCTGCGCCGATCACCGCACCTACGCCCAGCAGGATGAGGTGTTTAGCCGTGAGGGTCCGTTTCAACGTGGCTTCGCCGTCCAGGCTGCCTTCGATGGGTTCGCCAGCATCGACGTGCCCGGCCGGTTGTACCGGCTTGACCCTCAACAGAGCTTTCAGCATGCAGAACTTTCCTGATGATCGGTTTGGGAGGGCCGCCGATACGTTGCCGGCGGCCTGGAATGGTGAAGACCGCGCGAACGGCCCGCTGTACCTTAGCCAAAGCTGAAGCCACCGCACAAGCGCAATCGCAACAATGAACGGCGATAATGGCCGATGTTTTCCAGATCGCCCCGCATTCATGAACGAATCCGTCGAATCCCTTGCCGTGCTTGATGATCGGCTGCGCAGCCTGCTGCAGGAATATGCCGGCCGGGAGCCGTCCCACGGCGAGCTGGCTGCCGAATTCGGCACATTGCTGGAGGATCCGGAAGATCCGTTCCGGCGCGAGCGTCTGGCCGGGCATTTCACCGCCAGCTGCTGGCTGGTCAGCGCTGACGGCCAGCGGGTGCTGCTCACCCATCACCGCAAGCTGCAGCGCTGGCTGCAGCTGGGCGGGCATGCCGATGGCGACCGCGACCTCGCCCGCGTGGCGCTGAAGGAAGGCGAGGAAGAGTCCGGTCTGACCGGCCTGGTGCTGGAAGACCCGGCCATCTTCGACCTGGACAAGCACTGGATTCCCGAGCGCAAGGACGTGCCGGGCCACTGGCACTACGACGTGCGTTTCGTGATCCGCGCGCTGGGCGGGGAAGCCTTCGTGCTGAGCGAGGAGTCGCTGGCGTTGGCCTGGCGGCCGGTGGCCGACGTCGCTGCCGATCCGCAATCGGACGAATCGATGCAGCGCATGGCCAGCCGCTGGCTGGCGCGTTGATGCTTTCCGAGGCCTGCGCAGCGTTTGTTGCGGCTCACGTTTGTGGTGAAGTCAAGGCGCATGCGGCCCTTGCCATGATCAAGGCTGCGTTGCCGCTCAATACATCCATTGACTGGCAGCGGGTGCCGTCACGCCGGGAGGTTCCGGGTGTGGAGCGGGGACGCTTGGGTCAGGAGCTGCGAGCTATTGCTGTGGCTGTTGGGTTGCCTGCTGGCGCTTCGTTGACGGTGATCCAGGTGGATGAAGCTGTGCCGGCGCTGGACGTCTGCCTGGAGGATTGGCTGTTGCATGCAGATGAATTGGATTTCGTCGACACGCTCTTTCTGTCGACGGAAGAGCGCATCCTGATTCATTGGGACTTCTACAAGAACCTGAATGCTGCAGGCTTCTGAGCCGCTTCATCCACGCATGGCCCGACCGCAGTAGATCCACGCCATGCGTGGATGGCACGACCCGGCCCCGGTAGATCCACGCCATGCGTGGATGGCCAAGCCCCGGCCCCGGGCCCGGTAACGCCGGGCCATGCCCGGCGAGGTGTGGGTCAATACAGGATGCGCGTCCGCAGCGTGCCTGGAATCGCGGCCAGTTCGTCGCGCACCGCGCTGGCCTGTTCCTCGCTGGCGGCGATGTCGATCACCACGTAGCCCACCTTTGGGTCGGTGCGCAGGAACTGGCCGTCGATGTTGACGTTGTGGCGCGAGAAGATCTCGTTCACCTTGGACAGCACGCCGGGCACGTTCTGGTGGATGTGCAGCAGGCGCAGGCTGTCGGCATGCTCGGGCAGGGTCACTTCCGGGAAGTTGACCGCCGACAGGGTGCTGCCGTTGTCGCTGTAGCGCACCAGCTTGGCCGCCACTTCCACGCCGATGTTGTCCTGCGCTTCCAGCGTGCTGCCGCCCACGTGCGGGGTCAGGATCACGTTGTCGTGGCGGGTGAGCGGCGATTCGAAGATATCGCCGTTGCCCTTGGGCTCGACCGGGAACACGTCCAGCGCCGCGCCACCAATGTGGCCGCTGGCCAGGGCGGCATCCAGCGCATCGATGTCGACCACGGTGCCGCGGGCGGCGTTGATCACGTGCGCGCCCTTGCGCATCTTCGCCAGTTCGGTGCTGCCGATCATCCACTGGGTGGACGCGGTTTCCGGCACGTGCAGGGTGATGATGTCGGCGCGCGCCAGCAGGTCGTCCAGGCTGGCCGCGGCGCGGGCATTGCCCAGCGCCAGCTTGGTTTCCACGTCGTGGAAGATCACCTGCATGCCCAGCGATTCGGCCAGCACGCCGACCTGGGTGCCGATATGGCCGTAGCCGATGATGCCCAGGGTCTTGCCGCGCACCTCGTGGCTGCCGCTGGCCGACTTCGACCAACCGCCGCGATGGCACTCGGCGTTTTTCTGCGGAATGCCGCGGGTCAGCATGATCGCCTCGGCAATCACCAGCTCGGCCACGCTGCGGGTATTGGAGTAGGGGGCGTTGAACACCGGAATGCCGGCCAGTTCGGCCGCGTCCAGATCCACCTGGTTGGTGCCGATGCAGAAGCAGCCCACCGCGATCAGGCGCTTGGCTTCGGCCAGCACTTCGGCGCTGAGCTGGCTGCGCGAACGGATGCCGACGATGTGTGCCTCGGCGATGCGCGCCTTCAGTTCATCTTCGGGCAGGGCCTTGCTGTGGGCCTCGATCTGGCTGTAGCCGGCGGCGGTGAACACCTCCACGGCGGTCTGGCTGACCCCCTCCAGCAACAGCACGCGGATATCCTGCTTGGGGAACGAGGTCTTCTTCGGCGACATGGGACGGCACGGCCAGTGGGACAGGGGCCGCTCACTATGCCAGATCACCGCCGCCATGGTGCAGTGCGGAAATGGTTGCATTCGAACCTATCGCCTCCAGCGGCCGGGACTGGACGCCCGTGCGCGCCGCTGGCACGCTTGCCCGTTCTTCACGCACCGCGCTGGACCGTCATGACCGATTCCCGCATCGCCTCGTTGCAGCAGGCCTGTCCCGGCCTGAAGCTGAAGACCGATCCCGCCGACCTGGAACACTACGGCCGTGACTGGACCCGGCGCTGGGCACCTGCCCCGCTGGTCATTGCGTTGCCCGCCACGGTGCAGGAAGTGCAGGCGGTGATGCGCTGGTGCGCGGCCGAAGGCGTGGCCGTGGTGCCGTCCGGCGGCCGTACCGGCTTGTCCGGTGGCGCGGTGGCGGCCAATGGCGAGCTGGTGCTCAGCCTGGAGCGCATGAACAAGGCGCTGGCCTACGATGCCGTGGACCGTACCCTGGTGGTGCAGGCCGGCATGCCGCTGGAGGCGCTGCACAACGCCGCGCTGGAGCACGGCCTGATCTACCCGGTGGATTTTGCCGCGCGTGGTTCCTGCTCGATTGGCGGCAATATCGCCACCAATGCCGGCGGCATCCGGGTGATCCGCTACGGCAACACCCGCGAGTGGATTGCCGGCCTGAAAGTGGTGACCGCCAGCGGTGAACTGCTGGAGCTCAACAAGGGCCTGATCAAGAACTCCAGCGGCTACGATTTCCGCCAGTTGCTGATCGGTTCGGAAGGCACGCTGGGCGTGATCGTGGAGGCGACGGTAAAGCTGACCGACCCGCCGCCGGCCAGCAACGTGATGCTGCTGGCGGTGCCCAGCTTCGACGTGCTGATGCAGGTGTTCGCCGCATTCCGCGCGCGCCTGCAGCTGCAGGCGTTCGAATTCTTCACCGACCGCGCGCTGGAACACGTGCTGGCGCATGGTGCGCAGGCCCCGTTTGACGAGGTGCACCAGTATTACGTGGTCACCGAGTTTGCGGCCAACGACGAGGCGCAGGAAGCCGCCGCGATGGCCGCCTTCGAGGACTGCATGGGCAATGGCTGGGTCAGCGACGGCGTGATCAGTGCCAGCGATGCCCAGGCGGCGCAGCTGTGGCGCCTGCGCGAGGGCATCACCGAAGCGCTGGCCCGCTACAAGCCGTACAAGAACGATGTGTCGGTGCGGATTTCGGCGATGCCGGCGTTCCTGGCCGAAACCCAGGGGCTTATCGGCCAGGCCTACCCGCATTTCGACGTGGTCTGGTTCGGCCATATCGGCGATGGCAACCTGCATATCAACGTGCTGAAGCCCGATGACACCAGCGACGCCGATTTCGTAACGCAGTGCGAGCACGTGACCAAGCTGCTGGCGCAGGTGCTGGCGCGCTTCGATGGCAGCATTTCCGCCGAGCACGGCATCGGCCTGGTCAAGAAGGGTTACCTGGACAGCACCCGTGGCCCGGCCGAAATCGCGCTGATGAAGGCGGTCAAGCGCGCCTTCGATCCAGAAGCACGGCTGAATCCCGGCAAGCTGTTCGACGCCTGATCCGCCCATCTTCTTCACGATGCCGTTACGCTTCACCCACGTCCACTGCGAACCGCACACCATGATCCGATCTGCGCTGCTGCTTGCCCTGCTGTCCCTGCCGCCGGTCGGCTTCGCTTCCAGCTTCGCTGGCACCTCGGCAGGCTCGGCCACCGGCGCCTCGTCCGGTTCGTCGGGCAGCAGTTCCGGCGATGACAAGGTGGTGCGCGCAGCGCGCGATGATGCCGCCGCGTTCGTGGCTACTGACGGCCAGATCCGTGGCGCGCGCCTGCAGGCGGCGCTGGTGCACCTGCGCGAGCAGGATGCCGGCGCACAGCAGCAGAGCGACCTGGAACTGGCGCGGGCACTGCTGGCCCGTTGATGCGGGCGCAATGAGCGCGGCCACCACCGTCGCCGGGCATGGCCCGGCGCTACCGTGGCGCGCTGCGGTGGCGGTCGGGATTGCCGTGATGGCGTGGCTGATGGCGCCGACCGCGCATGCCGCCGGGCGGCTGCAGCTCGATCCGGCCGGACTGACCGGCGCCCAGCGGCACACCGCCCAGCAAACCCTGGATGATGTGCAGGCCCTGCTGCCTGCCGGCCTGCTGCAGGCGCTGCCGGCGCAGGTGACGGTGGGCTGGCGTGCCGACCTGCCGCAGGACGTGCACGGCCGCGCGTTCGCCAGTGCCATCGCGCTGCGTCGCGCGCTGCTGGATGACGGGGCGCCGGGTGCACGCCGGGCCCGGCGCAGTGCGCTGGTACACGAACTGGCCCATGTGGCCGACCGCAGTGGCGGGCAGTGGTCGAAAAGCGCCCGCTGGCGCGACCTGGCCGGTTGGCAGCGGCGGCCGTGGCACCTGGGGCGGAGTGACAACGCGTTTTCCGACCGCAGCCCGGATGCGTACGAACGCCACAGCGCGGCCGAGTACCTGGCGGTGAACGCCGAATACTTCGTGCTGGACGCAGACTTTGGCTGCCGTCGACCGGCACTGGCGCAGTGGTACCGCACGCACTTCGGCACCCCACCTTCGCTGCCGGATCCGCAGTGCGCGGTCGAGATGCCGCTGCTGCAGGCTGACAATGAAGAAGGTGCGGCCTCGTTGCTGGCCCTGGCCCCGGCCCGTGTGTACGCCGTGGATTACCTGTTTGCCGAAGGCAGCGCCCAGCCCATGAGCCGCTGGGGCCACAGCATGCTGCGGCTGGTGATCTGCCGCCCGGGCCGCGCGCCGGGCCCTGAGTGCCGCCTGGACCTGGAACACCACCGGGTGCTGTCGTTCCGCGCGTTCGTGGGCGATGTGCAGTTGTCCAACTGGCGTGGGCTGACCGGTGGCTATCCTTCGCGCCTGTTCGTGCTGCCGCTGCAGCAGGTGATCGATGAATACACCAAGGTGGAGCTGCGCGGCCTGCAGTCGCTGCCGCTGCACTTGGATCGCACCGAGATCGCCAGCCTGCTGGAGCGGACCGCGCAGGTGCACTGGAGCTACGACGGTCGCTATTTCTTTGTCAGCAACAATTGTGCGGTGGAAACCGCCAAGCTCCTGCAGGCCGGCGTGCCACGCCTGGGTGAGGCCGGCCTGGCGCAGCTGACGCCGCGTGGCCTGCGTCGGCGCCTGCTGCGGTTACAGACGCTGGACGAGACGGTACTGGCCGATCGCACATCGGCGCAGGCGCAGGGCTATTACTTCGCCTCTGCGCGCGATGACTACCAGCAGCTGTTCACGGTAGCGGCCACGCAGCTCGATCTGCCGGTGCACAGCGTGACAGCGTGGCTGAAGCTTGCGCCGGACCAGCGGACGCCGTGGCTGCAGCGCGGCGACATGCGTGCTACCGCGGCCCTGTTGTTGCTGGAACAGGCGGCACAGCGGCGGGCCGAGCTGCGCGCGCGCGATGTGCTGAAGCGGCGCCTGCTGGCCGCGCCTGACAGCGCGGCGACGGAACGACTGCGCAGCCTGCTGCAGCAGAGTGGACAGTGGCTGCGCCCCGCAGCATTGCTGGCCGATGCCGGTTACGGTCTGCCCCTGCCCGAAGAACAGGTCGCGCTTGCACGTGAGGTGGCAACGGCCAGCGCGCAGTCGGTGCCGGCCTGGCAGGCGCTTCGCCAGCAGCTGCGCGCGCAGCTGCCGTCTGCGCAGCGCGCGCAGATGGACGCCATCGATGCCAACCTGGCTGCGCTGGCCGAGCGGCTGCGCGGGCAGGCAGCTGCGGCCGACGCGCCTGTCTGAACCGCGCGTCAGCGCACCGGGCTGGTTTTCAGTGCACGTTTACAGCGCGGTGCTAGGGTCAAGGTTCCTGTAGTTGCGACAAGGAGCCACGCCATGCGTGCAGTTTCCGCCTTGATGGCCGTCTCCCTCGCCGCCGTGCTGGCCGCCTGCCAGCCGGCGCGACCCACGTCCAGTACCGCTCCGGAAGCACCTGCGTCGGCCGCGGATACGAGCCGGCAGCCGGTTTTCCGCGCCACCGGCAATGAGCCGGGTTGGTTGGCCGTGGTCGATGGGCCGTCGCCCGGTCTGCAGGTGGAAGTGGATTACGGCCAGCGCCGCTTCCAGGTGCCGGCGCCCACCGAAGGCGCCGATGGCTGGGTGGGCAAGGCCGGTGATGGCACCGACATCAAGCTCAGTTTCCAGCGCACGCCGTGCCAGGACGACATGAGCGGGCAGGATTTCGAGGCGTCGGCCATGTTGACCGTGGGCACCCGGCAGTACCACGGTTGCGGCCGCTTCGCCGCGCCCGCCCCGTAGCGTCGAGCTTGCTCGACGGCTGCTACCGCACGCCCATTCCTGGTAGGTGCCAACCTTGGTTGGCACGCATGAAGAGGCCCCGTGCGGACATGCCCGCGCCCGTTCCTGGTAGGTGCCAACCCTGGTTGGCACGCATGGAGCAGTCGAGCAAGCTCGACTCTACGAACAGCGGTAGCGCCGGGCCAGGCCCGCGCCCATTCCTGGTAGGTGCCAACCTTGGTTGGCACGCAGGGAGCAGTCGAGCAAGCTCGACTCTACGAGCGGCGGTAGCCGGGGGGCGACGCCCGCGCCCGTTCCTGGTAGGTGCCAACCTTGGTTGGCACGCATGGAGCAGTCGAGCAAGCTCGACTCTACGAACAGCGGTAGCGCCGGGCCACGCCCGCGCCCGTTCCTGGTAGGTGCCAACCTTGGTTGGCACGCGTGGAGCAGTCGAGCAAGCTCGACTCTACGAACAGCGGTAGCGCCGGGCCACGCCCGGCGCAGGTCAATCAGTCGGCGCGGCCGGCGAATTCGCCGGTGGCGGTGTTCACCAGCACGCGTTCGCCGTTGGCGATGTACTCCGGCACCATGATTTCGATGCCGGTGTTCAGCTTGGCCGGCTTCGGGCGCTTGGTGGCGGTGCCGCCCTTCAGTTCCGGCGGGGTCTCGATCACTTCCAGCACGACCGAGGCCGGCAGCTGGATCGCCACCGGCTGCTCGTCGATGACCTGCACGTAGATGCCGGTCAGGCCGTCGGTGATGTAGCCGGCGTCGTCACCGATCACGTCGGCGTCCAGGGTGTACGGGGTGTAGTCCTCGTCATCCAGGAACACGAAGGCATCGCCGTCCTTGTACGAATAGGTGGACTGGCGGCGCAGCAGTTCCACTTCAACCAGGTTGTCATCGGCATCGAAGCTGGCGTCGAGCTTGTTGCCGCCCGGCACGCTGTACATGATGAAACGGAAGCGCACGTTGCCGCCGCGGCCCTGCGGCGAGCTGCGCTCGATGTCGCGGATCTGGTACACGCCGTAGTTGTACTCGACGACGTTGCCCTTCTTGATGTCGTTGGCTTTCATGGTGTTCTAGGTCGGTTGGGGGAGGGCGCCATCCCGGCGCCCGGGGGAATCACTTCGGAGCGAGGCGGGTGGCGCCGTCCAGGCGGATGGTCTCGCCGTTGAGGTAGGTGTTGCCGATGATGTGGCCGACCAGGCTGGCGAAGTCTTCCGGCTTGCCCAGGCGCGAGGGGAACGGGATCGAGGCGGCCAGCGACTGCTGCACGGCCTCGGGCATGCCGTCCACCATGGGCGTCCAGAACACGCCGGGGGCGATGGTGTTCACCCGGATGCCGAAGCGCGACAGTTCGCGGGCCATCGGCAGGGTCATGGCGACCACGCCGCCCTTGCTGGCCGAGTAGGCGGCCTGGCCGATCTGGCCTTCGTAGGCGGCCACGCTGGCGGTGTTGATGATCAGGCCGCGCTCGCCGTCATCGCCGGCGGCGTTGTGCTGCATGCGGTTGGCCGCGGCCTTGGCCACGTTGAAGCTGCCCACCAGGTTGACCATCACCGTGCCCTGGAAGTTGGCCAGCGGCATCGGCGCCTCTTTGCCCAGCACGCGGCCGGCGCCGAGGATGCCGGCGCAGTTCATGGCCAGGTTCAACCCGCCCAGGAAGTCGTGCGCCTGGTCGATGGCGGCGGCCACGGCGGCTTCGTCGCTGACATTGACGTTGAAATAGCGGGCCTTGTCGGCGCCCAGCGCGGCGACCGCGGCCGCACCCTTGTCGTCGTTCAGATCGAACAGGGCGACCTTGCCGCCGTGGGCGACCAGGTGTTCGGCCACGGCCAGGCCGAGGCCGGAAACGCCGCCAGTGATCACGGCACGTACGGAAGACAGCTGCATTGCACGGTCCTGCAGGTTCAAGAACCGCCGATTCTAACGGAAGGTGCGGCGCACGCTGTTGTGCGGTGCTGCAAAGGCGGGTGGGATGGGTGGATTACGTAGAGTCGAGCTTGCTCGACTGTTCCAGCAGTGCCAACCAAGGTTGGCACCTACCAGACGGGAAATCGTGCCAACCAAGGTTGGCACCTACCGGGGCGGGGAAATCGTGCCAACCAAGGTTGGCACCTACCGGGATGGGTCAGCGGCTGCGGGCCAGGTGGCGCTCGAATTCGCCCGGCTCCAGCCCGTGAGCGAACAGGAAGCCCTGGCCCACGGTCACGCCCAGGTCCAGCAGGCACTGCCGCTGGGCCTCGTTTTCCACGCCTTCGGCCACCACGCCCAGGCCCAGGCTGCGGGCGATCGCGCAGACCGCCTCGCATACCGCCACGTCCGAGCGGTTGCGCGGAATGCCTTCCACGAACAACTGGCTGAGCTTGAGGCCATGGATGGGCAGCCGGCGCAGGTAGTTCAGTGCGCTGTAGCCCTCGCCGAAATCGTCGATGGTCAGCATCACGCCCATCTCGCGCAGGCGGGCGAAGGTGCGCAGGGTGTCGGGCGCGTCCTCGATCAACACCCGTTCGGTGAATTCCAGCTCCAGTGCGGTGCCGGGCAGTTCGAACTCGTCCAGCAGGCTGCGCACGTTGCGCGCCAGGTCGTCGCCGGTGAACTGGCGGTAGGACACGTTCACCGCCACCCGCATCACGCCCAGCCCTTCGTCGCGCCACTGCCGCACCTGGCGGCAGGCCTCGCGCAGGGCCCAGTGGCCGATGCGCACGATATCGCCGGTATGTTCGGCATGGCGGATGAACAGGTCCGGGCGCATTTCCCCCAGCTGACTGTTCTGCCAGCGCATCAGCGCTTCGCAGCCGATGGTGGCGCCGGTGCGCAGGTTCACCTGCGGCTGGTAGACCAGGAGGAATTCGTCGCCGTCCAGCGCCTTGTGCAGGCGGCTTTCAATCTGCAGCCGGTCGTTCTGGCGTTCGGCCAGTTCCTGCGAGAACACCTGCCAGCCATTGCGGGTGCGTCGCTTGCACTCGTACATGGCGGTGTCGGCATTCTGGATCAGCTGCTGCGGCCGGTCGCCGTCCTGCGGGGCGCAGGCGATGCCGATGCTGGCGGTCACCGGGAACTCGTCGCTGCCCAGCTGGAAGGGCGGCACGAAGGCGGTGATGATGCGTTCGGCCAGCTGCTCGGCCTGGTCGGGCTGGTCACGCAGATCGCAGATGACCAGGAACTCGTCGCCGCCAAACCGGGCCAGCAGGCCCTCGGTGCCGATCGCGCGGGCAATGCGCTGGGTGGCTTCGATCAGCAGCTCGTCGCCGGCGTTGTGGCCCAGCAGGTCGTTGACCACCTTGAAGCGGTCCAGGTCGATGTACAGCACCGCCACCCGGTCGTGGCCGGGGCTGGCCATGCGCACGTCCAGGTCACTGAGCACGGCGTCGCGGTTCATGATGCCGGTCAGTGGGTCGGTGCGCGCCTGCACGCGCAGGGTCTCTTCGGCCTGCTTGCGCTCGGTGATGTCCTGCAGGGTGCCGGCAATGCGTGCGGCGTCGACATCGCCGGTGGAGACCTCGCCGATCATGCGGATCCAGAACGAATGGCCATCGCGGCGCTGCCCCTGCAGTTCCAGGCCGAAGCTGCTGCGGTGTTCGATGGTGTCGGTCAGGGCCTGCTGCAGGGCCTGGCGGTCATCGCTGCGCAGGCAGTCCAGCAGGTCCGGCATGTCCTGCACGTCGTCGGGCTGGCCGACGATGTGGCGCGCCTCGTCGGTCAGGTACAGCCGCTGCAGGCCACGGTCCCATTCCCAACCGCCAATGTGCGCCAGCGACTGCGCGCGCGAGAACAGCAGGCTGTTGCGCTTCAGTTCGGTGATGTCGCTGAACATCGCATACACGTGCCCAGCCTCGTCGCAGCCGCTGCTGAACACCGGCACGTTGGTGCACGACAGCCACAGCATGCGCCCGCGCGGGCGGTGGTACAGGCCAATGACCGTGCTGCGGATCACCCGCCCGGCCTGGAAGCAGCGGTTGGTCGGCCACATCGCCGTGGGCAGCGGCTGACCGTGTTCGTCCACCACGATCCACGCTTCGGGGTCCAGCAGCGAGTGCAGGCCGGTGCCGTCGCCGGCCAGGCCCAGGATGCGGTGCGCGGCCGGGTTGGCCGACAGGGCGTTGAGGTTGCGGTCGAACAGGATCACGCCCTTGTCGATGGATTCCATCAGCAGCCGGTAGCGTGATTCGGCGCGCCAGCGGCCGCTCAGGTCGCGGGCCACGGCCACGATGCAGCGCTCGCCGCGATCACTGAAGCCGGCCGAGTGCACCTCGACCGGAAAGCGGCTGCCATCGCCGCGCATGTTGGTGACTTCGATGACGTAGGTGTCGCCCCGGTTCAGGGCTTCCCAGACCGGTTCCAGGTGGTCGCTGGGCAGGTCCGGGTTCAGCATCTCGATCGGCTGGCCGACGATGGCCTCGCGCGGGCGGTCGTAGGCCTGGATGCCGGCCCGGTTCACATCCAGCACCACGCCCTCGGCGCTGAGGATGCTGACCGGGTCGGGCACGGCATCGAACAGGGCGGCATAACGTGACTGGTGATCGAGCGCGCGCTGGCGCTCATCCAGCAGGGCCTGCCGGGCCTGTTCCAGCAGCCGGGCCTGCGCCGCCGGCGGTGTGGCCGCCAGTGCGCTGTCCAGTGCGGCCAGGGCGACGTCGGTTGCGGCGGAAGGTTCGCCGAGGGCCGGACGGTCGCGCGGGCCGCGGGCGGTCATGTGGCCGCCAGTGCCTGGCCGGTGCGGCTGGCGGTGGTGCGGCCCAGCAGGCCAGCCAGCCAGCGGCCGGTGGCGGCCAGTGCATCCAGGTCCACCCCGCATTCCAGGCCCAGGCCGCGCAGCAGGTAGACCACGTCTTCGCTGGCCACGTTGCCGCTGGCGCCCTTGGCGTAGGGGCAGCCGCCGGCGCCGGACACCGCGCTGTCGACCACGCGCACGCCTTCTTCCAGGCAGGTGGCGATGTTGGCAATGGCCTGGCCATAGGTGTCGTGGAAATGCACGGCCAGGGCGGACATCGGAATCTCGGCGGCGACCGCCTGCAGCATGGCGCGGGCCTTGTGCGGGGTGCCGACGCCGATGGTGTCGCCCAGCGAGATTTCGTAGCAGCCCATGCGATGCAGGGCGCGGGCCACCCACACCACGTCGGCCAGCGGTACCTCGCCCTGGTAGGGGCAGCCCAGCACCGTGGACACGTAGCCACGCACGCGCACGCCGTCGACCAGTGCGCGCTGCAGGATCGGCTGGAAGCGCGCCAGCGATTCGTCGATGCCGGCATTGGTGTTCCGGCGGTTGAAGGCTTCCGAGGCAGCGGTGAACACCGCCACTTCCTGTACGCCCGCCGCCACTGCGCGGTCATAGCCCTGCTCGTTGGGCACCAGCACCGGGTAGGCCACGCCCGGCACCCGGGTGATACCGGTGAAGACCTCGCTGGCATCGGCCAGCTGTGGCACCCAGCGCGGGCTGACAAAGCTGGTCGCTTCGATGGTGCGCAGTCCGGTGGCCGACAGACGATCGATCAGGGCGATCTTGTCGGCGGTGGACACGGCCTGGCTTTCGTTCTGCAGGCCGTCGCGCGGGCCGACTTCGACGATGCGGACGAAATCGCTCATGCGCGTGCCCCGGCAGTGCCCAGCGCAGGGCAGGTGTCATCGGCAGCAGAGGGGCAGGGCAGCGGGAATCGGATCACGTCGGGTCCTGGGGAAACGGGGCGGCCGGTTGTTCCGGCTGCCAGAGGGGATACGCAGGCCGCCCATATGACCGGCCACGCGGTGTGGATGGCGTGCAGGAAAACGGTCAGGCTTCGGTGACCCAGTGCGGGGCGCGCTTGTCGAGGAAGGCGCCCAGCCCCTCCTGGCCCTCGGCCGATACCCGCAGGCGGGCGATCAGGTCGGCATTGTCGTGGTCCAGGCGGTCGCGGTCGCGGCTGTCGCAGACCTGGCGGACCAGCTGCTTGGCCGACGCTGACGCGATCGGGCCGGCCTTGTCCAGCAGGGCCAGCTGGCGGTGCAGGGCATCGTCCAGCCGGTCCGGTTCGACCAGCTGATGGACCAGGCCGATGCGCAGCGCGGTCTCGGCGTCGAAATGCTCGCCGGTGGCGAACCAGCGCCGGGCCTGGCGGGCGCCGATGGCCTGGATCACGTAGGGGGAAATGACCGCCGGCAGCAGTCCCAGGCGGCTTTCGGTCAAGCCGAAGCGGGCGCTGGTGCTGGCAATGGCGATATCGCAGCAGGCCACCAGGCCCACCCCGCCACCGAAGGCGGCGCCGTGCACCCGCGCCAGGGTCGGCTTGGGCAGCTCATCCAGGGTGCGCATCAGGCGCGCCAGGGCCAGGGCATCGTCACGGTTCTCCGCTTCGCTGGCCGCGGCCATGCTGCGCATCCATTGCAGGTCGGCACCGGCCGAGAACGAGGCGCCATGCCCGGCCAGCACCACCACCCGTACGCCGTCGTCGCGGCCGGCCTCGTCCAGCACCGTGGTCAGCTGGGCGATCAGCCCTGCATCGAAGGCATTGTGCAGGGCTGGCCGGTTCAGCCAGAGGGTCAGGGTGGCGCCGCTGCGCTCGATCTGCAAAGCATCGTTCATGGGATTCCAGGGTCACTTCATACCTGTATGGATCATAGCGGGCCATTGGTCATGGGCCATGACGCGACGCGGGAATGTTAGAATCGAGAACCATTTACATCCAGCAGAGAACGCGCTAGATGACGCTGTCCGAACTGCCCCTGCACACCCCGGCCGTGGTCGATTCCGTGCAGGACCTGCACGCCAACGATGCCATTGCCCGCCGCCTGCGCGAGCTGGGCTTCGTCAAGGGCGAGGAGGTGCGTCTGGTGGCCAAGGGCCCGGTGGGGGGCGAGCCGCTCCTGGTGCAGGTCGGTTTCACCCGTTTCGCCCTGCGTATCTCTGAAGCCAAGCGCGTCGTGATCGATGCCGCCCGCCAGGAAAGCCGTGCATGACCAGCAACGCCTCCGCCACGCCGCTGCGCATCGCGCTGGTCGGTAACCCCAACAGCGGCAAGACCGCGCTGTTCAACCAGCTGACCGGCAGCCGGCAGAAGGTGGCCAATTACACCGGCGTTACCGTCGAGCGCAAGGAAGGCCGCCTGCGCGCGCCGTCCGGTCGCGAATTTGCCGTGCTCGATCTTCCCGGTGCCTACAGCCTGCAGCCGGCCAGCCTGGACGAGGCGATCACCCGTGACCTGTGCCGGGGCTTCTACCCGGGCGAGGCAGCCCCGGACGTGCTGCTGTGCGTGATCGATGCGACCAACCTGCGCCTGCACCTGCGCTTCGCGCTGGAGCTGCGCGAGCTGGGCAAGCCGATGGTGATCGCGCTGAACATGGTCGATGCGGCGCAGCGCCGTGGCATCCAGATCGATGTGGCCGCGCTGGAACGCGAAATCGGCGTGCCGGTGGTGGAAACCGTGGCGGTGCGCAAGCAGGGCGCGCGCGCGCTGGTGGAGCGCCTCGACGCCATGGTGCCGCACCTGGATGCGCCGCTGGCCGGCGTTGAAGGCGGCATCGACTACCACGGCAAGGTGCGCGACATCCTGTCGGCGGCCGTGCGCATGCCGGCACGCACCGCGAAGATCGATGACACCCTGGACCGCTGGCTGCTGCACCCGGTGTTCGGTCTGGCCACCCTGGTGGTGGTGATGTTCCTGATCTTCCAGGCGGTGTTTGCCTGGGCGACGCCGCTGATGGACGGCATCGAAGCCGGCTTCGCCTGGCTGGGCGAGCTGGCGGCCGGCGCGCTGCCGGCCGGGCCGCTGACCAGCTTGCTGACCGACGGCATCATCGCCGGCGTGGGTGGGGTGGTGGTGTTCCTGCCGCAGATCCTGATCCTGTTTGCCTTCATCCTGGCCCTGGAAGAATCGGGCTACCTGCCACGCGCGGCGTTCCTGCTGGACCGCATGATGGCCGCCGCCGGCCTGTCGGGGCGCTCGTTCATCCCGCTGCTGTCCAGCTTCGCCTGCGCCGTGCCCGGCATCATGGCCACCCGCAGCATCCAGGACCCGCGTGACCGCCTGGCCACCATCCTGGTGGCGCCGCTGATGACCTGCTCGGCGCGCCTGCCGGTGTACGCGCTGCTGATCGGCGCCTTCATTCCCGAGGGCAAGGTCGGCATCTTCAACCAGCAGGGCCTGGTGCTGTTCGGCCTGTACGTGGCCGGCATCCTCAGTGCGCTGGTGATGTCGTGGGTGATGAAGAAGTGGCGCCGCGACAAGAGCGAGCATCCGCTGCTGCTGGAACTGCCGTCCTACCGCATTCCGCACCCGCGCGATCTGGCCGTGGGCCTGTACGAGCGCGGCATGATCTTCCTCAAGCGCGTGGGCGGCATCATCCTGGCCCTGACCGTGCTGCTGTGGTTCCTGCTGTCCTTCCCCGGTGCGCCGGAAGGGGCAACCATGCCGGCCATCGATTACAGCTTCGCCGGGCAGATCGGCCATGCGATGACCGCCATCTTCTCGCCGCTGGGCTTCAACTGGCAGATCTGCATCGCGCTGATTCCGGGCATGGCCGCCCGCGAAGTGGCGGTGTCTTCGCTGGCTACCGTGTATGCGTTGTCGGCCGCCGATGACGATGCCGCGGCGCAGGCGCTGACCCCGCTGCTGAGCGATGGCTGGTCGCTGGCCACGGGTCTGTCGCTTCTGGTGTGGTTCATTTACGCGCCCATGTGCATTTCCACCCTGGCCACCATCAAGCGCGAAACCAATTCGTGGAAGCAGATGGGCTTTGCCACCGTGTACCTGTTTGCCGCGGCCTACGTGGCGGCACTGATCACCTACCAGGTGACCGTGGCGCTGGGGGGCGGCTGATGACCGCCGGGCTGCTGATCCAGTACCTCATCATCGCGCTGGCCGTGCTGGTCAGTGCATGGGTGGTGCTGAAGAAGCAGTTCCCGGGCGCGGCGCGCAGGCTGCGCGGCAGCGTGGCGCTGGCGCTGCTGAAACCGGGCCGCCCGGCGTGGCTGCAGGCGCTGGGCCGGAAGATCGCGCCGCCCGCCAGTGGCGGTGGTGGCGCCTGTGGTGGCTGCGACAGCTGCGGCCCCACGAAGCGGTAGCGTCGAGCTTGCTCGACGGCTGTTCGCGGGGCTGGCATCCACGCATGGCGTGGATCTACTGGACGGGTCGGGGCGCTGCCGCTAGCCTTCCTGCATGAACCAGACCCCCCTGCGATTGCTCATCCACGGCGCTTCCGGGCGCATGGGCCAGGCCCTGCTGCGCCTGACCGCCGAACACCCTGACACCCTGCAGATCGTTGCGGCGGTTACTGGCCGCGCGCCGGCCCAGCGCGTGGTGGACGGCGTTCCGTTCTTCGCCGCCAGCGAGCTTGCCGGTGCACCGGCCTTCGATGTGGCCATCGATTTCAGCCTGCCGGAGGGTTTCGACGCCATGCTGGCGTTGTGCGTGCAGCGTGGTGCCGGGCTGGTGTCGGGCACCACCGGCATTTCCACCGCGCAGCGGCAGGGGTTGCAGGCGGCGGCCGCGCAGATTCCGCTGGTCTGGGCCTCCAACTTCAGCCTGGGCGTGGCGGTGCTCGATGAGTTGGTGGAGCGGGCAGGGCAGGCACTGGCCGGCTGGGATTGCGACATCGTTGAATCCCACCACACGCAGAAAAAGGACGCGCCCTCGGGCACCGCGCTGACCCTGGGCGCCGCGGCGCAGCGGGGCGGGGCGCAGCCGCATTACGCCAGCCTGCGGGCCGGCGACATCGTCGGCGAGCATCTGGTGCAGTTCACCGGGATGGGTGAGCGCATCGAGCTGGTGCACCGGGCCACCAACCGCGAAATCTTTGCCCGCGGCGCGCTGTTTGCCGCCCGCCAGCTGCATGGCCGCGCGCCGGGCAGCTACCGCGTGCGCGACCTGCTGGACGGCCCGCGGGCCTGAACCGCGCGGGGTCGGATCCCTTTCCAGCGGAAAGGGCTCTGACCCCCTCATCTGCGGGCACCCGGGGTCAGAGCCTTTCCCGTTCGGGAAAGGATCCGACCCCGTCTCCGGCCGCACATACGCTGCCGGATTGAAATGAATACGCAATCGCCTGTTCATAAAGCGATATAACCGCTGGCGCCAGCGCCCCGGCGGCGCTACAATTCGCACTCGCCGAATCACGAAAGCCGGACCGGTCCCAGACCGTACGTCCGCGCTTTTTTGCAACCGGATTTCCGTGAAGCGCAGGCGTGACTTCGGCCCCCCTTCGGTAGCCAAAGTGAGAATTCCGTGACCCAAGCCGCAATCCTCGTCCTCGAAGACGGCACCGTATTCGAGGGCGAATCCGTAGGCGCGCCCGGCCTGTCCGTCGGTGAGGTGGTGTTCAACACCGCCATGACCGGCTACCAGGAAGTGCTGACCGATCCGTCCTACGCCCGGCAGATGGTCACGTTGACCTATCCGCATATCGGTAACACCGGCATGACCGACCAGGACAATGAAGCGTCCAAGGTGTGGTCGGCCGGCCTGATCGTGCGCGACGTGCCGCGCCGTCCCAGCAACTGGCGCAGCCAGGTGTCGCTGCAGGACTGGCTGATCCAGCGCGGCGTGGTCGCCATCGCCGGCATCGACACCCGCAAGCTGACCCGCATCCTGCGCGAGAAGGGCGCACAGAACGGTGCGCTGATGGCCGGTGACATCGACGTGGACAAGGCACTGGAAGCCGCCCGCAAGTTCCCGGGCCTGAAGGGCATGGACCTGGCCAAGGTGGTCACCACCGAAAAGACCTACACCTGGACCGAAGGCCAGCTGGACCTGGACGCCAACGCGTTCGTCAGCGTGCCGGCCCGGTTCAAGGTCGTGGCCTACGACTTCGGCGTGAAGACCAACATCCTGCGCATGCTGGCCGAGCGCGGCTGCGAAGTGACCGTGGTGCCGGCGCAGACCCCGGCGGCCGAGGTGCTGGCGCTGAAGCCGGACGGCGTGTTCCTGTCCAACGGCCCGGGCGACCCGGAGCCGTGTGATTACGCCATCGAAGCGATCAAGACCTTCATCGACGTGAAGATCCCGACCTTCGGCATCTGCCTGGGCCACCAGCTGCTGGGCCTGGCCTCGGGCGCCAAGACCATGAAGATGGGCCACGGCCACCACGGCGCCAACCACCCGGTGCAGGACCTGGACAACGGCCGGGTGATGATCACCTCGCAGAACCACGGTTTCGCGATTGATGAAGCGACCTTGCCGCCGACCCTGCGCGTGACCCACCGTTCGCTGTTCGACGGCACCAACCAGGGCGTGGCCCGCACCGACGTGCCGGCGTTCTCGTTCCAGGGCCATCCGGAGGCCTCGCCGGGCCCGACCGACGTGGGCCCGCTGTTCGACCGCTTCGTGGCGCTGATGGAACAGAGCAAGGCGTGATCAGTTCGCCGCCGGCCCGCCGGTGGCGTCGCGATGGACCGTAAGCCCCCGCATCGCTGCTGCCCCTGGCGCGGCGCTGCGGATCAAGATTCCTGATCGACAGCGTGCGATCACTCCCCCTTGTCACGCTGTACTGACTTAGAGAAGAAAATGCCCAAGCGCACTGACCTCAAGACCATTCTCATCATCGGTGCTGGCCCGATCGTCATCGGCCAGGCCTGTGAATTCGACTATTCCGGCGCGCAGGCCTGCAAGGCCCTGCGTGACGAGGGTTACCGCGTGGTGCTGGTCAACAGCAACCCGGCCACCATCATGACCGACCCGGAGATGGCCGACGCCGTCTACATCGAGCCGATCAACTGGCAGACGGTCGAGAAGATCATCGCCAAGGAAAAGCCGGACGCACTGCTGCCGACCATGGGTGGCCAGACCGCGCTGAACTGCGCGCTGGACCTGGCCGACAACGGCGTGCTGGAGAAGTACAACGTCGAACTGATCGGTGCCAAGCGCGAAGCGATCCGCATGGCCGAGGACCGCGAGCTGTTCCGCGTGGCCATGGGCGAGATCGGCCTGGAGTGCCCGACCGCCGCCGTCGCCCACACCCTGGACGAAGCGCTGGAGATCCAGACCCGCGTCGGTTACCCGACCATCATCCGCCCCAGCTTCACCCTGGGCGGCAGCGGTGGCGGCATCGCCTACAACCGCGAAGAACTGGTCGAGATCGTCAGCCGCGGCTTGGAGCTGTCGCCGACCACCGAAGTGCTGGTGGAAGAGTCGGTGCTGGGCTGGAAGGAATTCGAGATGGAAGTGGTCCGCGATACCGCGGACAACTGCATCATCGTCTGCTCGATCGAAAACCTCGACCCGATGGGCGTGCACACCGGTGACTCGATCACCGTGGCCCCGGCACAGACCCTGACCGACAAGGAATACCAGCGCTTGCGCGATGCCTCCATCGCCGTGCTGCGCAAGATCGGCGTGGACACCGGTGGCTCGAACGTGCAGTTCGGCATCAACCCGAAGACCGGCCGCGTGGTCGTGATCGAGATGAACCCGCGCGTGTCGCGTTCCTCGGCGCTGGCCTCCAAGGCCACCGGCTTCCCGATCGCCAAGGTCGCCGCCAAGCTGGCCGTGGGCTACACCCTGGACGAACTGAAGAACGAAATCACCGGCGGCCTGACCCCGGCCTCGTTCGAGCCGTCCATCGATTACGTGGTCACCAAGATTCCGCGTTTTGCCTTCGAGAAGTTCCCGGCCGCCGATGCGCGCCTGACCACCCAGATGAAGTCGGTGGGCGAAGTGATGGCCATGGGCCGCACGTTCCAGGAGTCGGTGCAGAAGGCCCTGCGTGGCCTGGAAACCGGCAAGGTCGGCTTCGACCCGACCGGCCTGGACCTGAGCAGCGAAGATGACCTGCAGACCCTGCGGCGCGAGCTGAAGGCCCCGGGCCCGGAGCGTCTGTTCTACGTGGCCGATGCGTTCCGCGCCGGCATGAGCGTGGAAGACATCTACGCGCTGTCCTTCATCGACCATTGGTTCCTGGACCAGATCGAAGAGATCATCGCCGCTGAAGGCGAGGTGGCTGCCGGTGGCATCGACGCGCTGGACGCTGCGCGCCTGCGCAAGCTCAAGCGCGCTGGTTTCTCCGATGCGCGCCTGGCCCAGCTGACCGGCACCAACGAAGCGGCCATCCGCGCGCTGCGTCGTGCGCACAAGGTGCGCCCGGTCTACAAGCGCGTGGACTCCTGCGCCGGTGAGTTCTCCACCGGTACCGCCTACCTGTACTCGACCTACGAGGATGAGTGCGAGGCCGCGCCGACCAACCGCGACAAGATCATGATCCTGGGCGGTGGCCCGAACCGCATCGGCCAGGGCATCGAGTTCGACTACTGCTGCGTGCACGCGGCACTGGCGCTGCGCGAGGATGGCTATGAAACCATCATGGTCAACTGCAACCCGGAAACCGTCTCGACCGACTACGACACCTCCGACCGCCTGTACTTCGAGCCGCTGACCCTGGAAGACGTGCTGGAGATCGTCGAGCTGGAACAGCCCAAGGGCGTGATCGTGCAGTACGGCGGCCAGACCCCGCTGAAGCTGGCACGCGCACTGGAAGCCAACGGCGTGCCGGTGATCGGCACCAGCCCGGACTCGATCGACCTGGCCGAAGACCGTGAGCGCTTCCAGCAGCTGGTCGACAAGCTGGGCCTGAAGCAGCCGCCGAACCGCATCGCCCGCAACGACCAGGAAGCCCTGCTGCTGGCCCGCGAGATCGGCTACCCGCTGGTGGTGCGCCCGAGCTACGTGCTGGGCGGCCGTGCGATGGAAATCGTCTATGGTGAATCCGACCTGGCCCGCTACGTGCGCGACGCGGTGAAGGTGTCCAACGATTCGCCGGTGCTGCTGGACCGCTTCCTGGACAACGCCGTGGAATGCGACGTGGACATCATCGCCGACAAGGATGGCAACGTCCTGATCGGCGGCGTGATGGAGCACATCGAAGAAGCCGGCGTGCACTCGGGTGACTCGTCCTGCTCGCTGCCGCCGTACTCGCTGTCGGCCAAGACCCAGGCTGAGCTGCGCCGCCAGGTGGTGGAGCTGGCCAAGGCCCTGAACGTGGTTGGCCTGATGAACACCCAGTTCGCGATCCAGACCAGCGAAGACGGTGATGACACCATCTACCTGCTGGAGGTGAACCCGCGCGCCTCGCGTACGGTGCCGTTCGTGTCCAAGGCCACCGGCATGGCGCTGGCCAAGATCGCCGCGCGCTGCATGGCCGGCAAGACCCTGCAAGAGCAGGGCGCCACCAAGGAAATCGTGCCGGATTACTACTCGGTGAAGGAAGCGATCTTCCCGTTCGCCAAGTTCCAGGGCGTCGATCCGATCCTGGGGCCGGAAATGCGCTCCACCGGTGAAGTGATGGGCGTGGGCCGCACCTTCAACGCCGCCTTTGCGCGTGCACAGGAAGCGGGCAGCATCAAGGCCCCGCCGATCGGCAAGGCCTTCGTTTCGGTGCGTGACCCGGACAAGAAGCGCGTGCTGCCGGTGGCCAAGGCCCTGCTGGCGCGTGGCTACAGCCTGGTGGCCACCCGTGGCACCGCCGCGTGGCTGCAGCAGCACGGCATGGACTGCGAAATCATCAACAAGGTGGTGGAAGGCCGTCCGCACATCGTCGATTCGATCAAGAACGGCGAGATCGTCTACATCGTCAACACGACCGAAGGCCGTGCGGCGATCAACGACTCGTTCTCGATCCGTCGCGAGGCGCTGCAGCACCGCGTCACCTACTCGACCACCATTGCCGGCGCCAAGGCGCTGGTGGATTCACTGGAATTCCGTGGCACCGGCCCCGTCTGGTCGCTGCAGGAACTGCACAAGGAGTTGAATGCATGAGAGCCCCCATCACCATGAAGGGCGCGCAGAAGCTGCGCGACGAACTGGACCACCTGAAGTCGGTCAAGCGTCCGAAGGTCATCGCTGCCATTGCCGAGGCGCGTGAGCACGGTGACCTGAAGGAAAACGCCGAATACCACGCCGCGCGCGAGGAACAGGGTTTCATCGAAGGCCGCATCAAGCAGCTGGAAGGTGAGCTGTCGCACGCCGAAATCATCGACGTGAGCAAGCTCAACGCCGGCTCCAAGGTGGTGTTCGGCGCCAGCGTGACCCTGGCCGACGTGGAAACCGACGAAGAGAAGAAGTACCAGATCGTCGGCGACCTGGAAGCGGACATCAAGCAGGGCCTGATCGCCATTTCCTCGCCGGTGGCCCGCGCGATGATCGGCAAGCTGGAAGGCGATTCGATCGTGATCGACGCGCCGGCCGGCCAGCGCGAGTACGAAATCGTCAGCGTCAGCTACCTGGACTGACCGGGTGGCAACGGCGACCCTGTTGTTGCCGGCGCGCAGCCGCTTTGCGGCGGCTGCATTGCCTGACGAGGTGGCGCGCGCCCTGGGCCGCGCCACCGCCGTGCAGCTGGACGCGGGCGAACGTGCCCAGCTGCAACGCCATTTCAGCGTGGCCGCGCCGCACTGGCCGGTGGCCGCACTGACCCGCCAGCGCGATGTCGGCGATGCCGCCGGCGCCTGCTGGCTGCGGGCCGACCCGGCCTGCATGGTGCCGGACATGCACGGCGCACGAATGATGGGGCACGGCGAAACGCTGCGGCCCACCCTGGCCGACAGTCTGGCCCTGCTGCCGGTACTGCAGCCGTTGTTCGCCGATGCAGGTTTCGTGTTGGATGCCCCGGACCCGGCGCGCTGGTACCTGCGCCTGCCCATCGACATCGAGCTGCCCGACTTCGACAGCCCCGACGATGTGCTGGGTGATGATCTGTTCTCGCACCTGCCCGAAGGCCCGGCCGGTCGCCGCTGGCGTGCGCTGATGACCGAGGCGCAGGTGCTGTTGCACAACCATTCCTGGAACCAGCAGCGTGCCGCGCAGGGGCAACAGCCGATCAATTCGCTGTGGT
This sequence comes from Stenotrophomonas sp. Steno-C17, assembly GCF_056393165.1. Classification (NCBI taxonomy): domain Bacteria; kingdom Pseudomonadati; phylum Pseudomonadota; class Gammaproteobacteria; order Lysobacterales; family Lysobacteraceae; genus Stenotrophomonas; species Stenotrophomonas sp. Steno-C17. Next base: position 113,644 of record NZ_JBWJPD010000007.1, on the reverse strand, counting down.
TCTGGGGTGGCGGCGTGATGCCTGTTTCGGTGACCACCGCGCATGCCCAGGTGCGCAGCCGCGACGCGCTGCTGCAGGGCCTGGCCCAGGCCGCCGGTGTGGCGGTGGACGGCGAGCAGGCCGTGGATGCCCTGGTGGACCTGCGGCAACTGCGCTCGCTGCAGCAGCTGGGCAGCGAAGCGATTGTTCCGCTCCTGGCGGCACTGCGTCGCGGCGAACTGCAGCATCTCGTGCTGGATTTCGAAGACGGCCTGCAGTTCCGCCTCGATCGCGGCCAGCGCTGGCAATTCTGGAAGAAGCCCCGCCAGCTGCACGACTGAGCGGGGTCAGATCCCGTTGCTGCGCAACGGGCTCTGACCCCCCATGCGGTAGGTGCCAACCTTGGTCGGCACGCCGCGCCCCGGTAGGTGCCAACCTTGGTTGGCACGCCACGCCCCGGTAGGTGCCAACCTTGGTTGGCACGCCGCGCCCCGGTAGGTGCCAACCTTGGTTGGCACGCCACGCCCCGGTAGGTGCCAACCTTGGTTGGCACGCCACGCCCCGGTAGGTGCCAACCTTGGTTGGCACGCCACGCCCCCGTAGGTGCCAACCTTGGTTGGCACGTTGGGATCAGTCGAGCATGGCTCGACTCTACAGGGGCGGGCAGGGCGCCTTACTTCACCGTGCTGACGATCGTCGGCAGCGTCCAATGCCCACCGGCCACGCCACGGCACTGGCCCGTGGTGAACGCGCTGGTTTTCACGAAGCGCTGGCTATCCCACACCCAGTCATGGCCGGAGAAGCAATCGCCGATGCCGCGACCACGGAAGCGGCCACGCAGCGCCATGTCCTCGGTGTCGAAATCCTCCGCATCGGAGGTGACGAAGTGCGCCTGGTACGGTGCCTTGTCCTGCACCACCCAGTAGCCGCTGCTGAAGTTGTAGGCGCCCATGAAGCAGCTGGTGCTGGCCAGTACGTGCGAGGCGTCCAGGCGCACGATGTCGATCTCGTCCTTCTCGCCTTCGCTCAGGCGGCGGCATTCATCCGCGTTGGGCAGGCTGGCCAGCAGTGCCTTGCGCAGGCCCGGTGCGTCGGCCAGGGCGGCATCGGTGCTGCGCGCCGGCGCCAGCTTGCCGTGCACCACCACCGGCATCGGCAGCGCCGCCGGCACGCTGGCCTCGGCCTTGTCTCCCCGGCGCACCAGCGCGCCCGGCGTACCCAGGCGGCCCTGCGCTTCGTCCATCTTCAGCAGCACAGCCGTCGCGCCGCTGTCCGAAATCGGCCAGGCCTTGCCCTTGCCATCGATGATCTCGATGCGCGCCTGGCGGGGCAGGGCGGCGACCAGTGCATCGGTCTGTGCCTGCTGCAGCAGCACCTTCTCGCCCTCGCCGGTATCGCGCACCGGGCCCAGGTCCTTGCCGTTCAGGCGCAGGCGCAGCGCTCCGGTGGGCGACGGGTCATCGCCCTCGCCATTGCGCAGCCGGGCGACGACCTGGGTGCCGGGGCCGCCCGCACGCTCCAGCATCAGGCTGAGCAGGTTGCCGGGGTCTTCCGGGCTGTAGCCGGCTGCGCGGCAGGTGCGGGTGTTGTCGCAGGCCAGTGACCAGTCGTTGTGGGTGAAATCGACGCCGGCCTTCGGATCGGATGCAGCCGCGTGGGCGGCCGGGGCGAGGGCGAGGGCCAGGAACAAAGTGTGGCGCATGAAGAGAAATCCATTTCGGGGCCGACAAGCATGAAATAAATGGCGATCGATTCCAAATGATTCCGATGGGGTCAGAGCCCTCTGCGAGCAGAGGGATCTGACCCCGCGCTATCATGGAGGCGTCTTCCGCAACCCGGCGATGCCGATGTCCCTTGCCGCCGATGCTGCGCTGCCCGTGTCCGATACCCTGCAGATCCGCCGCCGCGAGCCGGTGCAGCCGGGTGCCTGGCCGGATGACACCCTGCCGCTGCTGGCGCGCCTGTACGCCAATCGCGGTGCGCTGACGCCCGAACTGGCGTTGCCGCGCCTGGGCAACCTGCATGCGCCCGAACTGCTGACCGGCATCGATGCTGCGGTCGACCTGCTGGTCGATGCAATCGCCAACGACAAGTGCATCCTGGTCGTCGGCGATTTCGACTGCGATGGGGCCACCGCCTGCGCCGTCGGTGTGCGCGGCCTGCGCATGCTGGGTGCGCAGCACGTCTTCCACGCGGTGCCCAACCGCATGGTGCATGGCTACGGCCTGTCGCCGTCGCTGGTGGACGAACTGGCGGTCCTGCAGCCGGACCTGCTGGTCACGGTGGACCACGGCATTGCCTGCCACGCCGGTGTCAACGCCGCCAAGGCGCGCGGTTGGCAGGTGCTGGTCACCGATCATCACCTGCCGGGGCCGCAGCTGCCGCCGGCCGATGTCATCGTCGATCCGAATCTGGACGGTGACGATTTCCCCAGCAAGTCGCTGGCCGGGGTTGGTGTCATCTTCTACGTGCTGATGGCCCTGCGCCGTCGCATGCGCGAGGCCGGCGTGTTCGCCGATGGCAAGGGCCCGGACCTGACCACGCTGCTGGACCTGGTGGCGGTGGGTACCGTGGCCGATCTGGTTGCACTGGATGCCAACAATCGTGCGCTGGTCAGTGCCGGTCTGCGCCGGTTGCGCGCGGGGCAGGGCTGCGTCGGCCTGAAGGCGCTGATCGAAGCCAGCGGACGCGACGCCGCGCGCCTGACGTCCACCGATATCGGTTTCGCCTTGGGCCCGCGCCTGAACGCGGCCGGGCGGCTGGAGGACATGGCGCTGGGTATCGCTTTGCTGCTGACCGAAGACCCGCGCCAGGCGCGCGAGATCGCCCAGACCCTGGAGCAGATCAATTCGGAACGCCGCGCGGTGCAACAGTCGATGACCGATGACGCCGAGCAGGCGTTGTCGCGCGTGGTGCTGCACGAGCAGGGCCAGCGCCCGGTCGCGGCATGCCTGTTCGACGCCGAGTGGCACCCCGGCGTGGTCGGCCTGGTGGCGTCGAAAATGAAGGACCGCCTGCATCGGCCGGTGATTGCCTTTGCCCCGGCCGAGCCGGGTGCCGACACGCTGCGCGGATCTGCGCGATCCATCCCCGGCCTGCATATCCGTGACGTGCTGGCGCTGGTTGATGCGCGCCATCCCACCTTGATCGAGCGCTTCGGCGGCCACGCCATGGCGGCCGGCCTCAGCCTGCGCCTGGACCACCTGGCGGACTTCGAGGCCGCCTTCGTGACCATCGTGCAGGAGGTGCTGGACCCGGCGGCGCTGCAACAGCAGGTGCTGAGCGATGGCGAACTGGCCCCCAACGAACTCGACCATCGCCACGCCGATGCCCTGCGCCTGGCCGGACCGTGGGGGCAGGGCTTCCCCGAGCCGCTGTTCGACGGCCATTTCGAAGTGGCCAACTGGCGTGTACTGAAAGAGCGGCATCTGAAGCTGGAACTGCGCCTGCCTGGCGTTGCCGGCACGATCAATGCCATCCATTTTGGCGGCTGGCATGGCAATGCGCCCGGCCGCTACGTGCATCTGGCCTACCGGCTGGCCTGCGATGACTACCGCGGCGGCACCGCGATCCAGCTGATCGTGGAGCATTGCCTGCCCGCCTGATGGCGGGGCGCCGCGCTTTGCGTTCGCCGGGCATAGCCCGGCGCTACCAGGAGCCCCGCACGCTGCGGTAGCGCCGGGCCATGCCCGGCGGGATGCATCGACGCTCGACCGCTAACCCCACCTGGCGTGGTGGTGCGTTGAACCGTCCACGATCCCAGTGGAGCCGTGCCATGCAGTCTGCCCGTCGTGTCCTGTTGTTGGTGCTGATGGCGGCGGCCGGGTCCGTCGACGCGCAGTCGCCCCGCATCACGCGCCCGCAACCCAGCCCGCCCTTGCTGGTTGCCCCGGCCGCCGAACGACCGGTGCTGCTGCGCCAGGCCCGCATCGAGGGCGAAGTGCAGGCCGGCATCGCGCAGACCCGCATCACCCTAGAATTCCACAACCCGAACAGCCGCGTGCTGGAGGGCGAGCTGCAGTTCCCCTTGGGCGATGGCCAGCAGATCAGCGGCTTCGCGTTGGATATCAATGGCGAGATGCGTGACGCGGTGCCGGTGCCGAAGGACCGCGGCCGCCAGGTGTTCGAGGAGATTGCGCGCCGTGGCGTCGATCCGGGCCTGCTGGAACAGACGGCGGGCAACCAGTTCCGCCTGCGCGTCTACCCACTGCCTGCCGGTGGCAGCCGCCGGGTGCAGCTGGTGATTCGCGAGCCGCTGGCCTACGCCGGCAACGGCTGGCACTGGGCGCTGCCACTGCAGTTCGCCGCGGGCGCGGCATCGGTGGAGCTGAGGCTGCAGGCGCCGGGCCACGCGACGGCGGGCGCGGCACCGTTCCGCATTGAAGCGGGCCAACTGCACTGGCAGGGCCGCGGCGCACAACTGCCGGCGCAACTGCAGTGGACCTTGCCGGCCGCGCGCCAGGCACAGGTGCAGGTGGCGAACGGGCAGGACGGTCATTACCTGCTGGCACAGCTGCCGGTAGCTACACGCACCACGCCGCGCACGCCGCCGCGCGAGGTGGGCCTGCTCTGGGATGGCTCCGGTTCGGCTGGGCAGCGCGACCGCACGCGCGAATTCGCGCTGCTGGACCGCTACTTCGCGGCGATGGACGAAGGCAACGTCATGCTGACCGTGCTGCGCGACCGCCCGGACGCCGAACGCCGCTTCCGCATCCACAAGGGTGATTGGAGTGCACTGCGGCAGGCCCTGCAGGCGGTGCGCCCCGATGGCGCCAGCGCGCTGGCCAACTGGCAGCCGCAGCCCGGCGTAAAGGAATACCTGCTGGTCAGTGACGGACTGCTGACCTACGGGCCGGAAGCCTTGCCTGCACTGGCCGAGGGGCAGCGATTGTTTGCGATCAGCAGCGCCGGTGCCCGCACCGACAGCCCGCGCCTGCGCGGTTGGAGCGAATCCCATGGTGGTCGTTTCGTCGCGCAGGGAACGGACGTGGACGCCGCCGCGCGCGAACTGCTGTCGGCGCCGCTGGATGTGCAGATCGATGCCGGTCGCGGCGTGCAGGACGTGGTGATCGATCGCCGCAGCGAAGCGCAGGGCTGGCTGTGGCTGCACGCTCGTCTGGCCGCCGACGGCGTGCCGATGCGGGTGCGCATCGACGGCGGCCCCTGGCAGGCGCTGCCGGCAACCACTCGCAGCGGTGACGATGCGCTGCTGGCGGGACTGTGGGCGCAGGCGCGCCTGCAGCAGCTGGCGCTGGACCGGCGCAGCAACCGCGAGGCGATGCAGCGCTTGTCACAGCAGTTTGGCCTGGTCGGGCCGGACACTTCGCTGATCGTGCTGGAAACGCTGGACGACTACCTGCGCTATGCCATCCGTCCGTCGGGCGCGCTGCGTGCCGACTATGACGCCCGCTTCGCACGGCAGGTGGTTGATCGCGCAGCCGCCGACCGCGAGCGTCTGGATCAGGTCGCCAGCCGTTGGAAGGAGCGGCATCAGTGGTGGAGCCGCAGCTGGCCCAAGGGCGCACCGCCGCCGGTGAGCGTCAGTACGATGGAGGTGGCAGCGGCCGATTCGGCGGCCGGCGCCGCGCCGGTGGCGATGCTGGCCGCCCCCGCGCCACCGGCTCCGCCGGCGCCCGCACCGATGGCGGCGGCAGCCGAGCAGCGCGTGCAGGCCAGCAGCGCGCGCGCCCGTCGCCCGGCCTCCGCCTCGGCCAGCGCGTTGGATGTGCTCGCCGTCACCAGCGGCCGTGCCGGTGCGGCCAACGCGGGCGAGCTCGGGATCCAGTTGGCCGCCTGGCAGCCGGACTCGGCTATCGCCCGGCGCCTGCGCCAGGGCCCGCCCGCGCAGCTGTACGACCGCTACCTGGCCGAACGTGATGCACACGCGGACAGCAGTGCGTTCTTCCTTGACGTGGCCGATCTGTTGCTGGAACAGGGCCAGCGCGAACTGGCGCTGCGTGTGTTGTCCAACCTGGCCGAGATGGACCTGGACAACCGGCACCTGCTGCGCGTGCTTGGCTATCGGCTGATGCAGGCGCATGCGCCCGCACTGGCGGTACCGGTGTTCGAACAGGTGTTGGCGATGGGCCAGGAAGAGCCGCAGAGTTTCCGCGATCTGGGCCTGGCCCTGGCGGCGGCCGGCAAGCCGCAGCAGGCACTGGACCCGCTGTACCAGGTGGTGGTGCGCCCGTGGGATCAGCGCTTTGACGGCATCGCGCTGATCGTGCTGGATGAGCTGACCAACCTGGTCGCACGCAGCACGCCGCGGCTGGATACCCGCGGCATCGATCCGCGACTGCTGCAGGCCATGCCACTGGACCTGCGCGTGGTGCTGGCCTGGGATGCCGACAACAGCGACATGGACCTGTGGGTGACCGACCCGAATGGCGAGCGTGCGTACTACGGCAACCGCCTGACCTGGCAGGGCGGGCAGATGTCGCAGGACTTCACCGGCGGCTATGGCCCCGAGCAGTTCTCGCTGCGCGATGCCAAGCCCGGAAAGTACAAGGTGGAGGCCAACTACTTCGGCAGCCGCCAGCAACTGGTGACCGGTGCGACGACCCTGATGCTGCGCCTGACCACCCATTGGGGCACGCCGAAGCAGCAGGACCAGACGGTCACGATGCGCCTGAAGGACCGCTCGGAGACCATCCTGGTAGGCGAATTCGAAGTCCAGTAGCGCCACGCCATGCGTGGCTGAGCAGAATCCACCGCGCCCGCCGGGCATGGCCCGGCGCTACCGAACCAGGTCATTCACGCATGGCGTGGCTGCGCGGAATCCACCGCGCCAGCGCCACGCCGCCGCCGAGGATCAGCAGGGTGCCAACGCTATGCCAGAGCAATTCGGTCATCGGCAGATCGGGCAGCGGAATGCGGGTCGCCAACCAATCAATCAACGGCCGCGCCAGCAGGTAGATCACCACCACGCCCAGCACGCGCACCACCCGCTGCACGATGCCCTGTGGATCAACCGGCCAGCCGCGCCACTGCAGCCACGCGACCAGCAGGGCCAGTGCCAGCAGGCGCGAGGCTTCGCCCAGCGGCACCAAGGGGGTCCACAAAGATGCCCACGCCAATGCCACGCCCAGGCTCAGCAGCGCCGGCAACTGCCATCGGCGCGCCCCACGCAGCCCCGGCATCAGCTGCCAGGCCAGCACGGCCACACCGATGCCGATCAGCCACCCCGCCACCACGTCGGCCAGGAAGTGCCGCCCCAGGTACATGCGCGAAATCGCCATCAGCAACGGCCAACCCAGCACCAGCACCCAGCGCAGCCATCGCCGGCGGATGCCGAACGCCAGCAGCAGGCTGACGCAGGCGGCGGTGGTGATGCCCACGTGCCCGCTGTTGAAACCATAGTCGGCGTGCGGCTGCGCACGCAGCATTGCCGTGGCCTGCGCATCGGGCAGCGACCAGAACGTGCGGGCACCGCCATCGACCACGAACGGGTGCGAGGGCTCGCCCTTGTCCAGTACCGCCGCATCCACGTCGGAGGGGCGGGGCAGGGCGGCGCTCTGTTTGATCGCATGCGTGGCGCAGGCCATCAGCAGCACCGCCAGCATCACGCACAGGCCCGCGCGCAGTCGCGCGCCGAAGGCGCACACCAGGATCAGCGCGGTATAGCCCAACTCGTAGCCGAGCAGGCTGATGAACTGCATCACCGCCAGCATCCAGTTGGCGTCGAAGGTGTGCTGCAACCACAGGTGCCACTGCGTCTGGAACATCCGTTTTCCTCACTGCGCCGGTGCGGCGCGTGCAGTGGCAGACGATAGCGGATGGGCGCGCAGTCCGAACAGGGGGCGCAGCCAACGCGCGCGACGGATCAACAGTTCGTGGATCAACAGGCAGCCGCCGACGGTGCCGGCCACCAGCAGCGCCGGTTCCAGCCACGGCCCCAACTGCAGTGGTCGCAGCGCATACAGCAGCACGATCAACACGGTCTGGTGCAGGATGTACCAGCTGAACACCGCCTCGCGGCAGTAGGCCAGGCCCGGCCACGGGCGCGACAACAGCACACGGGCCCAGCCGAACAGCGCCAGCACCATGCACCAGGTGTAGAGCGCGCGGCCGACGCGTTCGGTCTGCGCCCACGGCAGCGCCAGGATCCACGGGTTGACGTTGCCCGCCTCCGGCAGTCGGGCCAGCGCGCGGATGCCCAGTTCCAGGCTCAGCCCCAGCACGGCCAGGCCAAGGGTCAGCCGGCGGCCGCGCACCAGCAGGTTCCAGCCGCGCTGCCAGCGTGCGGCAAGGAAGCCGCCCAGAAACAGCGGCAGCGACTCGGCGCGCACGTAGACGTCGTCCAGCAACGCATGGGTGGGCGGCCAGCGCGGCATCAGCACCAACAGCGCCCAGCTCAGCCAGACCACAGGGAGCACCAGCAGCGCGGCCCCCAACAGGCGGTCTCCTACCGCCAGGTCAGGCAGCGCCTTGGCTGCCGGTCGCAGCAGGCTGGCCAGCACCACGGCCAGCACGGTGTAGGGCAGCAGGTAGGCCAGATACCACAGGTGGTTCCAGGTGAAGCCGTACTGGGAGCCGGTGAAGTGCGCGCCCGGCCATGGCCGGAACTGCCAGTACCGCCACAGGAACCGGCCAAGCCCTGGCGCCACATCGCCCTTGTCCATGGCTTCGCAGTAGGCCTGCAGCGAGACCACCGCCACGATGCCGAACAGCAGAGGCAGCAGCAGGCGCCCGCAGCGGCGCAGGGTGTGCGGCAGGCGGCCGTGGTTGGGCAGGGACATGCCCAGAGCGATGCCGCTGATGGCGAACAGCAGCGGCATCCGCCAGCGGTTCAGGGCGATCATCGGCCATTGCAGCCATTGCGCGGTGTAGGCGCTTTTCAGGTGGAAGTCCCAGCCGTCCACGTAGGCCATGGCCGCGTGGTAGAGGATCAACAGGGCGAAGGCGGCGATACGCAGGGTGTCCAGATCGTGGCGTCGGTGCATGGCGTTGGGCATCAGGGGGGCGCTGCACCTTCGCTCGCTGGCCCTCACCCCACCAGCGCAAAGGGCGCAGCGGCGGGGGTTCTGGGTCCAATGGCGGGGCTGCAGGGACCAATGGCCGATGCACGCGGGTGCGGATGGGCAACAATGGCGGCATGGAAAATGGAAATCCGGCGGCGCGTGCTGCTGCAACCGCCCAGGTGGCGTATCGACCCGGCAAGGACGTGATGTTCTGGTCGCTGCTGTTCCTCTGTACCGCCGCGGGCAACGTGCTGGCGCAGTGGATGCGGGCGGTCCGCGACGGGCAGCTCTTTGCCGGGCTGGCGACCTCCATCGAGGAGTTCAGCAGCGCGCTGGCGACCCTGGGACTGCTGGCGTTGCTGCAGGCGGCGGCGCGACGATGGCCGCTGCATGCCGATACCTGGCGACGCCGGATCGCCTTCTATGTTCTGGGGGCCATTGCCTGGTGGCTGCTGCATGTCAGTGCCATGGTGCTGCTGCGCAAGCTCGCCTTCGCCCTGGCGGGCCGGCACTACGTGTATGGCGACTGGCCGGCGCAGTGGTTCTACGAGTTCTTCAAGGATGTACAGACCTACAGCCTGCTGGTGATCGCCGTGCATGCCGTGGCTTGGTTCGGTCGCCAGCGGCAGGGCGAGGCGCACCTGCTGGCGCCGCCCGACGAGGGCCCACCGGTCGAGCCGGTCGAGCGCCCGCAGCATTTCCTGGTGCGCAAGCTGGGCAAGGAGTTCCTGGTGGGCACCGCCGACGTGGAGTACGCCCAGGCCGCCGGGAACTATGTGAACCTGCGGGTACGCGGGCACGACTACCCGCTGCGGATCACCATGGCGGCGCTGGAGCAGCGGCTGGACCCGGTGGTGTTCCTGCGTCCCCACCGCAGTTGGCTGATCCACCGCGACCAGTTGCGCTCGATCGAGCCGCTGGAGGGTGGCGAGGCCTTGCTGCACATGGCGGACGGGGCGAGGGTGCCGTGCAGCCGGCGGCAGTTGCCGTTGCTGCGACAGGCGCTGGGCGGGGCGCATGGGGCCGGCTGGTAGAGTCGACTGTCAGTCGACTATCGACTATCGCGCGCAGCGCGGCATTCACCACAACCTGAACGGAGAACAGTCGACTGACAGTCGACTCTACCAAGACCCGGATCGGCCCCGGCGTCGGCGCGAGCGGGCGGGGGAGCGGGCCTCATGCCGGGAACCCCGGCCTGCGGTATCATAGGCAGTCATCTATTTAGTGCATAACCGCCGACATGATCGAACTGAATCCTGTCCGCCAGCGCATCGCCGATCTGACCGATCGTGTGGTGTCGCTCAGGGGGTATCTTTGACTACGACGCCAAGAAAGAGCGTCTTGAAGAAGTAACGCGGGAGCTGGAAAGCCCCGACGTCTGGAACAACGCCGAGTACGCGCAGAACCTGGGCCGTGAACGCTCCAGCCTTGAAAAGACCGTGGGCGGCATCGCCTCGGTGCTGGACGGTCTGACCGACGCGACCGAGCTGCTGGAACTGGCTGAGTCCGAACAGGACGAAGACACCGCCCTGGCCGTGGTTGCCGATCTGGACAAGCACCAGGCGCACGTGGAGAAGCTGGAATTCCAGCGGATGTTCTCCGGCGAGATGGACAATGCGGCGGCCTTCGTCGACATCCAGGCCGGTGCCGGTGGTACCGAAGCCCAGGACTGGGCCGAAATCCTGCTGCGCATGTACCTGCGCTGGTGCGAGTCGCGCGGTTGGAAGACCGAGCTGATGGAAGTGTCCGGCGGCGACGTCGCGGGCATCAAGTCGGCCACCCTGCGCGTGGAAGGCGATTACGCCTATGGCTGGCTGAAGACCGAGACCGGCGTGCACCGCCTGGTGCGCAAGTCGCCGTTCGACTCGGACAACCGCCGCCACACCAGCTTCACCTCGGTGTTCGTGTCGCCGGAAATCGATGACAACATCGATATCACCATCAACCCGGCCGATCTGCGCACCGACGTGTACCGTTCGTCCGGTGCCGGTGGCCAGCACGTGAACAAGACCGAGTCGGCGGTGCGTATCACCCACATCCCGACCAACATCGTTGTGGCCTGCCAGACCGGCCGCAGCCAGCACCAGAACCGCGACAACGCGATGAAGATGCTGGCCGCCAAGCTGTACGAGCTGGAGATCCAGAAGCGCAACGCCGAAAAGGATGCGGTGGAAGCCACCAAGTCCGACATCGGTTGGGGCAGCCAGATCCGCAACTACGTGCTCGACCAGAGCCGTATCAAGGACCTGCGCACCGGCATCGAACGTTCGGACACGCAGAAGGTGCTGGATGGCGACCTGGACGAGTTCGTCGAGGCCAGCCTGAAGGCCGGCCTGGCCGTGGGTTCCAAGCGCATCGATGCCTGATCGGCGCGCCTGCGCGGATATCATCGTCCCCTGCAACGGGGGGCGATGATGCGCAGTGAAGGTGAACGCAAGGAGCTGGGCGGCTTCCTGAAAGCCTGCCGCGCCCGTGTCGATCCCGCCACGCTCGGCCTGCCGGCCGGGCGCCGGCGCACCCCGGGCCTGAAGCGCGAGGAAGTGGCGCTGGCCATCGGGGTCAGCGTGAGCTGGTACACCTGGATCGAACAGGGCCGCGAAGTGCGTGCTTCGCCGGAAGTGCTGGAACGCCTGGCCAAGGTACTGCGCCTGAGCGATGACGAGCGCGCGTATGCCTTTGCGCTGTCCGGCTACGGCGTGCCGCTGGAATCGCCGGACGAAAGCGTGACCGATGGCCTGCGCCAGCTGGTGGAGGCGATGCAGCCGATCCCGGCTTACGTGCGCAACACCCGCTTCGATATCCTGGCCTGGAATCCGGCCATCGCTGAGCTGTTCGTGGATTACAGCCAGTTTCCGCCGCACGAGCGCAACACGTTGCGGCTGATGTTCCTGTACGCGCCGTACCGCACGTTGATTCTCAACTGGGAAGAAATGACCCGTGGCCTGCTGGCCGGGTTCCGTGCGGCGATGGCGCAGGCGCCGGACAAGGCGCCGTTCCTGGCACTGGCCGAAGACATTGCGGCGCACAGCGAGGAGTTCCGGCTGTGGTGGCCCGAGCATGACGTGCGTCGTTTCGACGAGGGTGCGAAGAAGCTGAACCACCCCGTGCGTGGGTTGCTGGACCTGCAGTACGTGGCGCTGGTGCCGGAGAGCCGGCATGACCTTTCGTTGGTGACCTACCTGCCGCGCAGGTAGAGGGTGTGCGGCAGGGCTTGCAGCCCTGCACCTGCTCAATGCAACGGCAACGGCCGGAGCAACAGCAAGAGCAGGCTTCGCGAGTGGGCGGGGCGGTGTCGGATTGCGGGGACGCCGCAAGTACGTCCTTGTAGGCTTGGCAGCCGCATCCATGCGGCTGACACCCCGCAATCCGACACCGCCCCGCCTCGGACAGAATCCCGCGATCTGTGGGGACGGCACGGGGTCGGATCCCGTTGCTGCGCAACGGGCTCTGACCCCAGATTGATTCCGATATCTGACAGATTCATCCACGCATGGCGTGGCTCTACTGTGTCGACCAAGGTCGACACCTACCCGAGCACATCCCCGTTCCGACGGGCCCCGCGCCGACCAACGGTCGGCACCCACCACCAGCAGCGTCATACCGTTCCGACAGATCGCGAGGAACTGTCAGAGGCGGGGCGGTGTGGGTAGGCAGGACCGCAGGCGCCATGGATGGCGCCTACGAGCCCCCATGGATGGGTTAACGGCGTGTCCTGCCTACCCACACCGCCCCGCCATCCCATGGAATGCAGGCATTTGACGTTGCTTCAGTCGAGCATGGCTCGACTCTACAGCGGGTGCAGGGCTGCAAGCCCTGCCACCCCCCTCCCTATACAGGTAAGTGCAGGTCACAGGATAAGCAGACGCCTTGTTGCTGCCATCGAACAGGTCCACATTCCTGTGCAGGACACGGGCTGCCTGCCCGCTGTCGAGACAACAGGAGACCTGCATGTCCGCTGCCCCCACCACCGCCATCTCCCGCGACCCGGCCACCGGCCAGGTGATCGCCGAGCACCCCTTCGCCAGCGCCGCTGAACTGGAATCGATCCTGCAGCGCGGCCAGGCCGGCTTTGCCGCCTGGAGCGGCCATACCCTGGAACAGCGCGCCGGCGTGCTGCGCGCCATGGCCGCCGTGCTGCGCCGTGACCGCGAACCGCTGGCCGCGCTGGCCACGGCTGAAATGGGCAAGGTGCAGGCCGAAGCCCTGGCCGAGATCGAGAAATGCGCCGTGCTGTGCGACTGGTACGCCGAGCACGGTGCGCCGTTCCTGCGCGATGAACCCACCCAGGTGCCGGGCGACCAGGCGTATGTGTCCTACCTGCCGCTGGGCGTGGTGCTGGGCATCATGCCGTGGAATTTCCCGTACTGGCAGGTGATGCGCGCGGCGGTGCCGATCCTGATGGGCGGCAACGGCTTCCTGCTGAAGCCGGCCGAGAACATCGTCGGCACCGCGCGGCTGCTCGACGCCGCCTGGCGCGAGGCCGGCCTGCCCGAGGGCACGTTCATCGCCGCCAACATCAGCCGCGAGGGCACCAGCGCTGCCATTGCCGATGACCGCATTGCCGCGGTCACCCTTACCGGCAGCGTGGCCGCCGGCCGCAGTATCGCCGCCCAGGCCGGGCAGGCGCTGAAGAAGGTGGTGCTGGAACTGGGCGGCTCCGATCCGTTCATCGTGCTGGCCGACGCCGATCTGGACGCCGCCGTCGATGCGGCCGTGGCCTCACGCTTCCAGAACACCGGGCAGGTCTGCATTGCCGGCAAGCGCATCATCGTCGAAGACGCGGTGTACGACCGTTTCGTGGCGCAGTTCTGCCAGAAGGTGCAGGTGCTGACGATCGGCGACGGTCGCGAGCCGGGCAACCGCATCGGTCCGATGGCCCGCCAGGACCTGCTGGACCAGCTGCACGCACAGGTGCAGGCATCGGTGGACGCCGGTGCCCAGCTGCGGGTGGGTGGGCATCAGCTGGACCGGCCGGGTGCCTTCTACGCGCCGACGGTGCTGGTGGACGTCGAGCCGGGCATGCAGGCCTTCGATACCGAGACCTTCGGCCCGGTCGCCTCGATCAGCCGCGCCCGCGATGCCGACCATGCGGTGGAGCTGGCCAACCAGAGCGAGTTCGGCCTGAGCGGCAACCTGTGGAGCGGCGACCGCGCGCGGGCCATGCAGCTGGCGCGTCGGCTGCAGACCGGCGGCGTGTTCGTCAACGGCTTCTCCGCGTCCGATCCGCGGGTACCGATCGGTGGCGTGAAGAAGAGCGGCTTCGGCCGCGAGCTCTCGCACTTCGGCATCCGCGAGTTCGTCAACGCGCAGACGGTCTGGTTCGACAAGCGTTGACACCCGGCTCCCACCCCACCTGCAACCATCCCCCCCACAGTCCAGCGAAAGGACGGCATTCCGATGTCCAAGGGTTCAGATCTGCTTGTCGCCGCACTTGAGAACGAAGGCGTCGAGCGCATTTTCGGTATTCCCGGCGAAGAAAACCTCGACGTGGTCGAGTCACTGCGCCATTCCAGCATCGAGCTGGTCATCACCCGCCACGAACAAGCGGCGGTGTTCATGGCCGCCACCTATGGCCGCCTGACCGGCAAGCCGGGCGTATGCCTGGCCACGCTTGGCCCGGGGGCGCTCAACTTCACTACCGGTGCCGCCTACGCGCTGCTGGGTGCGTGGCCGGTCATCATGATCACCGGGCAGAAGGGCATCGTGGCCAGTAAGCAGGCCCGCTTCCAGATCGTGGACATCGTCAGCACGATGAAGCCGCTGACCAAGCTGGCGCGGCAGATCGTGTCGGCGCGCACCATCCCGACCATCGTGCGCGAGGCGTTCCGGGTGGCCCAGGAAGAGCGGCCCGGCCCGGTGCTGCTGGAACTGCCCGAGGACATCGCCGCCACCGAGGTGGAAGGCGTTTCGCTCATTCCCACCCATGCGGTGGACCGGCCGATCGCCAGCCCGGAAGCGCTGGACCGGGCCGCGCAGATCATCCGCACGGCCAAGCGACCGCTGCTGATGATCGCTTCGGCTGCCTCGCGACCGCAGTCCAGCGAGGCGCTGTCGGCCTTCGTGCAGCGCGCCGGCATTCCGTTCTTCACCACGCAGATGGGCAAGGGCGCGGTGGCTGGTGGTTCCGGGCTGTACATGGGCACGGCCGCGCTGACCGAGCGCGACTACGTGCACATGGCCATCGACCAGGCCGATGTGATCGTGACCATCGGCCACGAAGTGACCGAGAAGCCGCCGTTCGTGATGCGCCCCGGTGGGCCGACGGTCATTCATATCGGCTATTCGCAGGCGGCGGTGGAGCAGGTGTACTTCCCGCAGGTGGAGGTGATCGGTGATATCGGCCGATCACTGACCCAGCTGGCTGAGCGCATCGAAGGGCAGGTGCCGCACGCCGATGCGCTGCTGCCGCTGCGTGCGACGATCCTGGACCATCTGGCTGACCGTGCCGAAGAGCCCGGCTTCACCCCGCAGCGGCTGGTGCATGACGTGCGTCAGGTGATGCCGCCGGACGGCATCGTGGCGCTGGACAACGGCATGTACAAGATCTGGTTCGCGCGCAACTACCGCACCCAGGTGGCCAACACGCTGCTGCTGGACAACGCGCTGGCGACCATGGGCGCCGGCCTGCCGTCGGCGATCATGGCCTCGATTCTGTATCCGCAGCGGCGGGTGCTGGCGGTGTGCGGCGATGGCGGCTTCATGATGAACAGCCAGGAGCTGGAGACTGCGCGGCGGCTGGGCCTGAACCTGGTGGTGCTGATCCTCAACGATGGGGCGTTCGGCATGATCCGCTGGAAGCAGGCGGTGGATGGCTTCGCCGACCACGGCATGACCTTCAGCAACCCCGATTTCGTGAAGTACGCGCAGGCCTATGGCTGCAAGGGCCATGAGGTGACGGCCATCGAGCAGTTCATGCCGACCCTGGAGGCGGCCTTCAACGAGGGCGGGGTGCACCTGGTGTCGGTGCCGGTGGATTACTCGGAGAACCAGCGGGTGCTGGTGGACGAGCTGCGCCAGGCGTTCCCGGGGAACGGCTGACGATCGCCGGCGCCCGGGATCTGGTAGGTGTCGACCTTGGTCGACACAGGGAACGCCAACCAAGGTTGGCGGCTACCGGGGCCGGGCGCTGCCGGGGCCGGGGCAGGGCGGTTTTGGTATGCTGTCCAACCGGCTGTGCCGGCGCAGCATCCCCCCTCACTACACGATTCCCGCAGATCCATGAGCGAAGCTACCGATACCCCCCCCGTCGACGAAAACAAGTTGATCGCCGAGCGCCGTGAGAAACTCAAAGCGCTGCGTGGGCAGGGCATCGCGTACCCGAACGATTTCCGTCGCCAGGAGTTCGCCGGCCGTCTGCAGGAAGAGTTCGCCGATGCCGAGCAGTGGACCGCCGAGGCGCTGGAAGCTACCGGCCGCACCGTGAAGATGGCCGGCCGCCTGATGGCCAAGCGCATCATGGGCAAGGCCAGCTTCGCCCAGATCCAGGACGAATCCGGCCGCATCCAGCTGTTCCTGCAGGGCGCCGTGCTGGGCGATGCCTACACCGCCTTTAAGGGCTGGGACGTGGGCGACATCATCGCCGTGGAAGGCGGCCTGACCCGTACCAAGACCGGCGAACTGTCGGTCAAGGCCGAATCGATCCGCCTGCTGACCAAGTCGCTGCGCCCGCTGCCGGACAAGTGGCACGGTCTGTCGGATGTGGAACAGCGCTACCGCCAGCGCTATGTCGACCTGATCGTGACCCCGGAATCGCGCGCGGTGTTCATCAAGCGCTCGAAGATCATCCGCGCCATGCGTGCCTGGCTGGACAACCGCGACTTCCTCGAAGTCGAGACGCCGATGATGCATTACATCCCCGGCGGCGCGGCGGCCAAGCCGTTCACCACCCACCACAACGCGCTGGACCTGGACCTGTACCTGCGCGTGGCGCCGGAGCTGTACCTGAAGCGTCTGACCGTGGGCGGCCTGGAGCGGGTGTACGAGATCAACCGCAACTTCCGCAACGAAGGCGTCAGCACCCGCCACAACCCGGAATTCACCATGATGGAGCTGTACGAGGCCTATGCCACGTACAACGAGATCATGGACCTGACCGAAGGTGTCATCCGTGATGTGGCGCAGACCGTCAACGGCGGCACCACGGTGGAATGGGACGGCGCCAACATCGACCTGGGCCCGGCCTTCCGCCGCTGGCGCATGGACGAGGCGGTGCGCCACCACAACCCGGAAATCTCCGCAGCCGACTGCACCGATCGCGACGCGCTGCTGCGCCATTGCGAGCGCTTGAAGATCCGCGTCAAGCCGTCCTACGGCTGGGGCAAGCTGCTGCTGGAAATCTTCGAGGCCACCGTCGAGCACACCCTGATCCAGCCGACCTTCATCACCGATCACCCGGTGGAGGTTTCGCCGCTGGCCCGCGCCAACGACAACGATCCGGGCTACACCGACCGCTTCGAGCTGTTCATCAACGGCAAGGAACTGGCCAACGGTTTCTCCGAATTGAACGACCCTGAAGACCAGGCGCAGCGCTTCCAGGCCCAGGTGGCCGCGAAGGAAGGCGGCGACGACGAGGCCATGCACTACGACGCCGATTACATCCGTGCGCTGGAGTACGGTATGGCCCCGACCGGCGGCCTGGGCATCGGCGTGGACCGTCTGGTGATGCTGCTGACCGGCAGCAGCTCGATCCGTGACGTTCTGCTGTTCCCTTACATGCGTCCGGAGCACTAAGCTCGGGTTCGCACTCTGCATGTGCGCGCCGTCCCGGAATGGGATGGCGCGATTGACGCTTTCCGCACACGGCGTATGGTGATTGCACCGCCTTGACATCCCCTGTGGCAAACAGGGATCGGGGTGGAGGCAATGCGAAGGACCGGCTTCACATTGTGATGACGATCATGAACCGGCGACATCGTGACGGGAGTGGGACCGATGCAGGGTGCCAGTGTGCACAGCGGCGGAGTATCCTCGCCGGCTGAGTTTCCAGCGTGGTCGAGAAGGAAGGCAGAGAGCGCGTTGAACATCGTCATTGTCGACGACCAGACTTCCGCACGGACGATGCTGCGACATGTCATTGAAGACATCGCACCGGAACTGTCCGTGTATGACTTTGGCGATCCGCTTACGGCCCTGGCCTGGTGCGAAGCGCACCCGGTCGATCTGTTGCTGCTGGACTACCGCATGCCGGAAATGGATGGGCTGGAATTCGCCCGCCGTTTCCGCCGCCTGCCCAAGCATCGCGACATTCCGGTGATCCTGATCACCGTGGTGGGCGACGAACCGATCCGCCAGGCCGCACTGGAAGCGGGGGTGATCGATTTCCTGGTCAAGCCGATCCGCCCGCGTGAACTGCGCGCGCGCTGCTACAACCTGCTGCAGTTGCGCCAGCAGAGCGAGAACGTGAAGCAACGGGCCTTGTCGCTGGAACAGCGGTTGCTGGCCAGCATGCACGAGGTGGAAGAGCGCGAGCGCGAAACCCTTTCGCGGCTGGCGCGGGCAATCGAGTTCCGTGATGCCGGCACCAGCGCGTATCTTGAGCGCATGGCGCGGGTGGCCGGGCTGATTGCCGAGCAGCTGGGGCTGCCCGAAGACGAAGTGAAACTGATCGAGATGGCCGCGCCCCTGCACGACATGGGCAAGATCGCCATTCCCGATGCCGTGCTGCTGAAGCAGGGCAAGCTGACCGATGACGAGCTGGCGATCATGCGCCGGCACCCGCGCATCGGCCACGAACTGCTCAGCGGCAGCCAGAACCGCTTCATCCAGGTCGGCGCGCTGATCGCGCTGCGCCACCACGAGCGCTACGACGGCAGCGGCTACCCCGACGGTCTGGTCGGTGATGCCATTCCGCTGGAAGCGCGCATCGTGGCCGTGGCCGATGTGTTCGACGCGCTGATTTCGCCGCGGCCCTACAAGGAAGCGTGGACCTTCGAGGCGACCCTGGCCTACCTGTATGCCCAGCGCGGGCGGCTGTTCGACCCGCGCTGCGTGGATGCACTGCTGCGCGGGCGCAACCAGCTGGAGCAGATCTGCGCCGAGCATTCCACCGCCTCGGCGCGGCCGGGGATGGGCGCGTGAAGCGGCTGCTGTCGCGGCTGCGCCAGCGCCTGTCGAACCGGCAGGACAGCGAGCATGGGCAGCAGATCGTCCGCATCGTGCTGATCAGCCTGATCCTGGGCTACGTGCTGCTGCCCAGCGTGCGCTTCGATCTGCCGCACGACCAGTACGTGGGCGTGCTGGTCATCGTGCTGACCGGCCTGAGCCTGTCGCTGCTGGCGTTCGGCTGGCTGCTGTGGCGGCCGGGCCGTTCCGACCCGCGCCGCGTGCTGGGCATGCTGGCCGACTACGGGTTGATCGCCGCCGGCATGATCCAGATGGGCGAGCCGCTGTCGTGGGTCTACATCGTGGTGATGTGGGTGACCGTCGGCAACGGCATGCGCTTTGGCAACACCTATCTGTACGTGGCCGTGGCGATGGCCATGGCCAGCTTCGGCGCCACCGCGCTGCTGACCCCGTACTGGCAGCAGAACATGCGGCTGGCCATCGGCCTGTGGCTGGGCCTGGCGGCGGTGCCGCTGTATTTCTCGACGCTGCTGCGCCAGTTGACCCACGCCATGGCCGAAGCGCGCCGGGCCAGCGAGGCCAAGAGCCGCTTCCTGGCCAACATGAGTCACGAATTCCGCACCCCACTCAATGGATTGAATGGCATGACCGAAGTGTTGGCGACCACGCGCCTGGATGAAGAACAGCGCGAGTGCCTGAATACCATCCAGGCCTCTTCCCGCAGCCTGCTGGCGCTGGTGGAGGAAGTACTGGACATCTCGGCCATCGAGGCCGGCAAGCTGCGCGTGGTGGCCGAAGATTTCGTGCTGTCCGACGTGATCCAGGCCATCGGCCTGATCCTGTTGCCGCAGGCCAAGTCCAAGCGCCTGGATTACCGGGTGAAGGTGGGCGATACGGTGCCGAAGATGCTGCGCGGCGATGTCGGCCACCTGCGGCAGATCCTGTTGAACCTGGCCGGCAACGCGGTGAAGTTCACCGACCAGGGCCGGGTGGAAATCCGGGTGAGCGTGGTGCACGCTGATACCCACGGCGCGGTGCGCCTGCGCTTTGACATCATCGATACCGGCATTGGCGTGCCGGTGGCCATGCGCCCACGGTTGTTCGAGGCCTTCGAGCAGGCCGATGTGAGCATGGCCCGCCGCCACGAAGGCACCGGTCTGGGCACGACCATCGCCAAGGGCCTGGTCGAAGCGATGGACGGCCAGATCGGCTACCTGGACAACCCACCGCAGGGCAGCCACTTCTGGGTGGAGCTGCCGTTTGCGCCGCCGCAGCCGATCGAGCCGGGCCTGGTGCCCAGCGTGGCCGCCGCCGAGGACATCGGCCCGGGCGGCAACGTGATCGCTTTTGCCGATCCGTTCCTGCGCCACCGCGCACGCGTGCGCAGCATGCAGATCCTGGTGGCCGACGATCACGAAGCCAACCGCATGGTGCTGCAGCGCCTGCTGCAGAAGGCCGGGCACCGGGTGATGTGCGTGGACGGCGGCGAGGCGGTGCTGGATGCACTGGCCGAGAGCGAGTTCGATGCGGCCATCGTCGACCTGCACATGCCGGGCATGAGTGGCCTGGACATGCTGAAGGAACTGCGCGTGATGCAGTCCGGCGGCGGCCCGCGCACGCCGGTGATGGTGCTCAGTGCCGACGTGACCCCCGAGGCGATCCAGCGCTGCACGCAGGCCGGCGCGCACGCGTTCCTGGCCAAGCCGGTGGTGGCCGTGCGCCTGCTGGATACGCTGGCCGAGATCGCCAACAACGCCAACCTGAAGAACGCCGCACCGCTGGTGGTGCGTGCGCCGGTGCAGCTGGATGGCGTGCTCGATACCGGCGTGCTGGATGAGCTGGCATCGCTGGGCATGGGCGATGGTTTCGAGCGGGAGTTCATCCGGCAGTGCCTGGAAGATGCCGAGGCCTGCCTGCGCAAGGCCCAGGCCGATGGCGAGGCCGCGCGCTGGAGCGAGTTCCGCGAGCAGTCGCATGCCATCAAGGGCGTGTCCGGCAACCTGGGTCTGGTGCGTGCGGCCAACCGCGCGGGCGAGCTGATGCGCATGGCGGACTGGCAGTTGAAGGCCGAATGGCAGGCGCGCCTGGCGGTGCTGCAGGGGGCGATCAAGGAAGGCCGGCAGGCGCTGGACGCTCGCGCCGAACGCAAGGCACGCGGCGCAGCCGACGACGCGCCGTAGCCTCGAGCCTCAGCTCCGTAGAGTCGAGCTTGCTCGACTATCGACGGCAGTCGAGCAAGCTCGACTCTACGGGGTTGCGGCAGTCGAGCAAGCTCGACTCTACGGGGTTGCGGCAGTCGAGCAAGCTCGACTCTACGGGGCGGCGGTCGCGCGAAAAAAAAGCCCGGTGGCCAGCCGGGCTCCAAGCCAGCAGGGGAGGGCTGGAATCAGGCCGCGTCCATCGACGCACGACGGGTCTGTGCCTTGATCAATCGATCCATGGTGCGCAGCGAGCGGTCGCCCAGGGCCAGTGCCGAATCGACCCAGACCTTGGTGATCTCCAGCAGTTCGTCGTAGCTCACGGCCTGGGCCAGGTTGCGCGCGGCGTTCATGGCCAGGTAGGACTGCGGCAGGCGCTGCTGATGGCGGATCATTTCCTGCACGGCTTCACGGCCTTCGCCCTTCTTCACCAGCACGTCCACCACCCCCAACGCATGCATTTCCTCGGCACTGTAGATGCGGCCGTCCAGGATGATCTTCTCGGCCAGCTGCGGGGCCACGCGGCGGCACAGGAACGAGTAGGCGCCCATGCCCGGGAACAGCCCGAACAGCACCTCCGGCAGGCCCATGCCGCTGCCTTCCTCGGCCACGATGGTGTGGCAGGCCAGGGCCATCTCCAGGCCGCCACCCAGCGCGTCGCCCTGGATCAGTGCGATCGAACGCACGTCGCCGCCGAACCCGGTATGCAGGTGGTGCACGCCCTCCACGCAACGCTGGGCGTAGGTCAGCAGCAGGTCACGGTTGCCCTCGCGGATCAACCGGGTGAACAGATCCAGGTCGCCACCCAGGTTGTAGGCGATGGCATCGGAGGCCAGGACGAAGTGGCGCAGCTGCCCGCTGTGGCGCTGGGCCGGGCTGCGGGTGATGGCGTTCATGTAGCTCCACATCTCGTCCAGCATGTCCTTGCGGCAGCAGGGGCGGATGCCGGTGGATGCATCGGCATGCATGAACAACCAGTGGGCAGCGCCGTCGTCGCTGTCTTCGGTACGGATGGTGGCAAACGGCGAACCGCTGGTCGGCAGTTTTTCGATGGTGCTCATGGAAGGGTCCTCGGCAGGCGGCCCGCGTGAAAACGTGGTGGCCGGCGGGCCGAACGGTCCACACACGACGCGATGCTACAACGGGGATGGCCTTTCACATGCGAAAAGGCCCGGGGCGTTTCCGACCCGGGCCTGACGGCGTTGAAACCTGTGGAAACCCTTACGTGGCGGGCGTATCGCGCAGCTCGCGACGCAGGATCTTGCCCACGTTGGTCTTCGGCAGCTCTTTTCGGAATTCTACGATTCTGGGGTGCTTGTAGCCGGTCAGGTTGGCCCGGGCATGTTCCTTGACCATTTCGGCGGTCAGATTCGGGTCCTTCTTCACGATCACGACCTTCACCACTTCGCCGGACTTTTCGTCCGGAACGCCGACCGCGGCCACTTCCAGCACGCCGGGCATCATCGCGATCACGTCTTCCACTTCGTTCGGGTACACGTTGAAGCCGGACACCAGGATCATGTCCTTCTTGCGGTCCACGATGTAGAAGAAGCCCTGCTCATCCATGCGCGCCATGTCGCCGGTGTGCAGCCAGCCATCGGCGTCGATGGCCTGGCGGGTTTCATCCGGGCGCTGCCAGTAGCCCTTCATGACCTGCGGGCCCTTGATGCACAGCTCGCCCACTTCGCCCAGCGCCAGGGTGTTGCCGCTGTCGTCCTTGATGCAGGCATCGGTGGAGGGAATCGGCAGGCCGATGGCGCCGTTGTATTCCTTCAGGTCCAGCGGGTTGATGCAGGCGGCCGGCGAGGTTTCGGTCAGGCCGTAGGCTTCCACCAGGGTGACCCCGGTGACCTTCTTCCAGCGCTCGGCTACCGCACGCTGCACGGCCATGCCGCCGCCCAGGGTGACCTTCAGCGAGGAGAAGTCCACGGTATCGAAGCCGGGGGTGTTCAGCAGGCCGTTGAACAGCGTGTTGACGCCGGTGATGGCGGTGAAGCGCACCGACTTGAGCTCCTTGACGAAGCCCTTCATGTCACGCGGGTTGGTGATGAGGTGGTTGCAGCCGCCGAACTTCATGAAGACCAGGCCGTTGGCCGTCAACGCGAAGATGTGGTACAGCGGCAGGGCGGTGATGATCCACTCCTTGCCCGGCTCGATGCCCGACGCGCCGATCCAGGCCGAGGCCTGCTGCATGTTGGCGATCAGGTTGCGGTTGGTCAGCATGGCGCCCTTGGCCACACCGGTGGTGCCGCCGGTGTACTGCAGGAACGCCACATCGTCGTGATCGATCTCGACCTTCGGCAGGGTGTGGCGGCTGCCTAGCTTGAGCGCCTGCTTGAAGCGGATGGCGCCCTTCAGATGGTAGTTGGGCACCATCTTCTTGACGTACTTCAGTACGAAATTGACGATCGCACCCTTGGCGCCGAGCAGGTCGCCCAGGCCGGTGGTGATGACCTGCTTGACCTGGGTCTCGGCGATGACCTGCTGCACGGTGTCGCCGAAGTTGTCCACGACCACCAGCGCGGTGACACCGGCATCGACCAGCTGATGTTTCAGCTCGCGGGCGGTGTACAGCGGGTTGACGTTGACCACGGTAAGGCCGGCGCGCAGCACGCCGAAGGTCGCGATGGGGTACTGCAGGCAGTTGGGCATCATCAGGGCGACGCGGTCGCCCTTCTTGAGCTTGAGTTCGCCCAGCAGGTAGGCCGCGAACTGCTCGACCAGGGCATCGGTTTCACCATAGGTAAGCACCTTGCCGAAACTGGAGTAGGCGGGGCGGTCGCGGAACTTCGCCACGGAGGCGTCGAAGACCGAAGCTACCGAATGGAACTCGTTGACGTCGATTTCGGCGGGAACGCCTTTCGGATAGCTCTGCAGCCAGGGACGATCCAGACTCATATTCCCCCTCCAGGAATCGTTGTGATGGGTGCGGCGCGGACAGTATCCGCCAGAACCGCTCGCAGCAGCATACCGTTCCGTAGGGAAAACGCGAAGAGGGCGTGGCGGTCCGCGCGGCGGTTGTTGGTAGCTGCCGACCTTGGTCGGCAGGGTGGGCTGGTGCGTGCCCACCAAGGTGGGCACCTACCGGGCGTTTGGGTGGGGTTGTGCGTGGCCACCAAGGTGGGCACCTACCGCTTGTTTGGGCGTTGGGGTGCGTGCCCACCCAGGTGGGCACCTACCGGCGCGGGGCGGGATTTTTGCGTCAGCCCTGGCGGCGTACCGGGGCGCCGTTGGCCTGGTAGTACGGGGCGGTACTGCGGGCCAGCGCGGGGCGGCCGCGGATCACGTCGGCCAGCTTCTCGGCCATCATGATGGTCGGCGCGTTGAGGTTGCCGGTCACCACCTGCGGCATGATCGAGGCATCAACGATGCGCAGGCCGTCCAGCCCGTGCACGCGGCCCTGGCCATCGACCACCGCCATCGGATCATCCGCGTGGCCCATCTTGTTGGTGCACGAGGGGTGGTAGGCGGTCTCGGCATGCTCGCGCACGAAACCATCGATCTGCGCATCGGTCTGCAGCTCGCGGCCGGGTGAAATCTCGCGGCCACTGTAGGGCGCCAGCGCCGGCTGCGCGAAGATCTCGCGGGTGATGCGGATGGCGGCGCGGAACTCGCGCCAGTCCTGCTCGTGCGACATGTAGTTGAACAGGATGCTGGGGTGTTCGCGCGGGTCCTTGGAGCGCACGTGGATGCGCCCGCGGCTGGGCGAACGCATCGAGCCCACGTGCATCTGGAAGCTGTGTGCCTTGATCGGGTTGGAGCCGTTGTAATTGATGGCCACCGGCAGGAAGTGGTACTGCAGGTTCGGCCAGTCGAATTCGGCATCGCTGCGGATGAAGCCGCCGGCCTCGAACTGGTTGCTGGCACCGATGCCGGTGCCCAGGAACAGCCACTCCGCGCCGATGGCCGGCTGGTTGTACAGCTTCAGCGCCGGCGCCAGCGAGACCGGCTTCTTGCATTCGTACTGCAGGTACATCTCCAGGTGGTCCTGCAGGTTGGCGCCGACGCCGGGCAGGTGATGCACCAGGTCGATGTCCAGGCTGCGCAGAAGATCGGCCGGGCCCACGCCCGAACGCTCCAGGATCTGCGGCGAAGCAATGGCGCCGCCGCACAGCAGCACCTCGCGGCGGGCGGTGGCGCGCTGCGGCTGGTCGTTGTGCAGCCACTGCACGCCCACCGCGCGCTTGCCCGAGAACAGGATGCGGTCGGTCAGCGCGTGGGTGACGATGGTCAGGTTCGGGCGCGGCTTGGCCAGATCCAGGTAGCCGCGGGCGGTGCTGGAACGGCGGCCCTTGGCGGTGACCGTGCGGTCCATCGGGCCGAAGCCTTCCTGCTGGTAGCCGTTCAGATCATCGGTGCGCGGGTAACCGGCCTGCACGCCGGCTTCGATCATGGTGGCGAACAGTTCGTTGTTGCCGGCCTTGGGCGTGGTGACCTGCAGCGGGCCCTGGTCGCCGTGGTAGTCGTTGGCGCCGATGTCGCGGGTCTCGGCCTTGCGGAAGTAGGGCAGGCAGTCCAGGTAGGTCCAGTCTTCCAGGCCGGGCATGCTGGCCCAGTTGTCATAGTCCATCGCGTTGCCGCGGATGTAGCACATGCCGTTGATCAGCGACGACCCGCCCAGGCCCTTGCCGCGGCCGCAGTCCATGCGCCGGTTGTTCATGAAGGGCTCCGGGTCGGTCTTGTACGCCCAGTTGTAGCGCTTGCCCTGCAGCGGGTAGGCCAGTGCGGCCGGCATCTGCGTGCGGAAATCGAGCCGGTAGTCGGGGCCGCCGGCTTCCAGCAGCAGGACGCGCACATCGGCGTCTTCGGTCAGCCGGGTGGCCAGCACGTTGCCGGCCGAACCGGCGCCGATGATGATGTAGTCGTACTCGTTGGCGGTGCTCATGTGTTGTCTCCTGCGGTCGGGGCGCGCTGCTCAGAACACGCTGGCGAAGTCGCCCAGTTCCACCTGGACCGATTTGATGCGGGTGTAGTGACCCAGCGTAGAGAGGCCGTTCTCGCGGCCCACGCCGGATTCCTTGTAGCCACCCACCGGCATTTCGGCGGGCGATTCACCCCAGGTGTTGATCCAGCAGATGCCGGCCTGCAGGCGGTGGATGATGCGGTGGGCGCGGCTGATATCGCGGCTGACCATGCCGGCGGCCAGGCCGAACGGGGTGTCGTTGGCACGCCGTACCGCTTCGTCCTCGTCGTCGTAGGCGAGGATGCTCATCACCGGCCCGAAGATTTCCTCGCGCACGATCTTCATGTCGTCGCGGCAGTCGGAAAACACGGTGGGCAGTACGTAGGCACCCTCGGCCAGGCTGGCTTCGGTGGCGCGGCCGCCACCGGTCAGCAGGCGGGCGCCTTCGGCCTTGCCGCTGTCGATGTAGCGCAGCACGTTTTCCATGTGCGGGAAGCTGACCATCGGCCCGAAGTTGGTGTCCTGCGCGGTCGGGTCGCCCATGCGGATGCGCTGCACGCGTTCGACCACTGCCGCCTCGAAGTCGGCCAGCATGGCGCGCGGCACAAACACCCGGGTGCCGTTGGTGCAGACCTGGCCGGAGCTGAAGAAGTTGGCCATCACGGCGATATCGGCGGCACGGTCCAGGTCGGCGTCGTCGCAGACCAGCAGCGGCGACTTGCCGCCCAGTTCCATGGTCACTTCTTTCAGTGACGAGGAGGCGGCGGCCGCCATCACCTTCTTGCCGGTGGCCACGCCGCCGGTGAAGGAGATCTTCTCGATCACCGGGTGTTCGGTCAGCCAGTTGCCGATCTCGCCACCGGGGCCCTGCAGCACGTTGAACACGCCGTCGGGCACGCCGGCTTCGGTGTAGATTTCGGCCAGCTTCAGCGCGGTCAGCGGGGTCACTTCGGAGGGCTTGAACACCATCGCGTTGCCTGCGGCCAGCGCGGGTGCCGATTTCCACAGCGCGATCTGGATCGGGTAGTTCCAGGCGCCGATGCCGGCCACCACGCCCAGCGGTTCGCGGCGGGTGTAGAAGAAGCTCGATTCGCGCAGCGGCAGCTGGATGCCTTCGATGGCCGTGGCCAGGCCGGCGTAGTACTCCAGCACGTCGGCGCCGGTGACGATGTCCACGGTGGTGGTTTCGGCCAGGGCCTTGCCGGTATCCAGGGTTTCCAGATGGGCCAGCTCATCGTTGCGTTCGCGCAGGATCTCGACGGCGCGGCGCAGGATGCGCGAACGTTCCATCGCGGTCAGCGCGGCCCATGCCTGCTGGCCTTCGCTGGCGCTGCGCACGGCGCGTTCTACGTCGGCCTGACTGGCGATCTGCACCTCGGCCAGCACCTGGCCGTTGGCCGGGTTCACGGTCTGGAAGGTCTTGCCGCTGCTGGCGTCGACCCGGCGGCCATGGATGTAGAGCTGTTGCACGGGCAGGGTGGGCATGGGGTACTCCTTGGAAGGGGCAGGGTCCTGCAGCGCTTATAGCGCGTTGGCCTGCAACTGGAAGTCGATGTAGGCGTAGGCGATGTGACGGGCGTTGTCGCCGTTGATCTGACCGCCGACCAGGCTGCCGCGCAGCCACAGGCCGTCGATCAGCGCGGCCAGGCCGCGGGCGGCTTCACGGGCGGGCTCGGCCAGCAGGCTGCGGTGGAACTGGTAGGCCAGGTTGGAATACAGGCGCTGGTCGTTGATGCGCTGCAGTCGGGCCAGTTCCGGCTGGTGCATGCTGGCCGCCCAGAACGTCAGCCAGACCCGCATGGCCGGGCCACTGGTCTGGCTGGGGTCGAAGTTGGCGTCCACCAGCGCGCGAAGTTGCGACCGCGGGTCAGCGGCGGCGCGGCCACGGTGGTCGGCGAAGGCGTCCTTGAGCTGGCTCAGGATCTGCCGCATGGCGGCATTGAGCAGGCCGGCCTTGTCGCCGAAGTAGTGGGCGACGATGCCGGTGGACAGGCCAGCCTTGCGCGCGATGGTGGCCACGGTGGCGTCGGCCAGGCCGATTTCGTGGATGACCTGGAAGGTGGCATCGATCAGTTGTTGGCGGCGCAGGGGCTCGATGCCTTTCTTGGGCATGGGGGCTGGGGCGGTAGGGAAGGTCGCCAGTATGCCGTTTGTTGATTGAACGTCCAATCAATAAAAAGTGAAGGCCGTGTCAGCGCGCGGGCGGAGGCCGGTTTCGTAGCGTCGAGCTTGCTCGACGAGCTTTGGGATCGGGGTCAGAGCCCTTTCCTTTGGAAAGGGATCCGACCCCTTGGTTTACAGGCGCAATGCGGCTTCCAGCAGGGGCGTGGCCCAGGCCGGGGTGGCCGCCAGCTGTGCCAGGTCGTCCGGCTGCGGGAAGTGCACCTTGCCCTCTTCCATCTGCAGCAGCAGCCGCGGGTCGGGCACCGCTTCGCCGGGGGCGGCCTCGGCGCTGTTGTCGTAGACCTGCAACTGGGCCAGGACGGGCATCAACCGGATCAGGTTCTGCTGCGCCAGGGGCCAGCGGCGGCGGATATCGGCTTCATTGATCGGGTGCCCGCCCGAACGCACGCGGGCCTGGACCCGCGCGATGTGCTGTTCGGGGCTGGACAGGCCGCAGAACCACATCAGCACATCGTGGCTGTGGCTGGCTTCGTGCAGCAGCGCGGCGATCGAATTGCCACCCAGCGTGGTTTCAAAGGCGTGGTTGCGGCGCCGGTCCAGCGCATCGCGGATGCGGTTGACGCCTTCCTGCCACGCCTGCGCGTTTGCCTCGGCCTGAGACAGGCCGGTGATACCGCGCAGTTCGCGGGCAAAGGTGTCGGGGTTGAACCATTCCAGCCCGGCCTCGCGCAGCACATGGCCGCCCACCGAACTCTTGCCGGCGCCATTGACGCCGGCAAGGACGTACAGGTAAGGCCGCGCCATCAGTGGCCGGTGCCGGCCTTGACCTGCCCACCCAGGCGGGCGGGGCGGCGCAGCAGGTCGCGTGCGCTGCTGCCGGCCTGGGCCTGTTGCAGCACGGCCAGGCGCTGGTCGAAGCCGGCGCGCAGCTCGGCCAGGCCCGGGGCCTGGTCGCGCAGTTCCTCAAGCGAGGCTTCCAGTGCCTCCACGCGCGCCTGCAGGGCGCGGTACTGCTCGATGGAGACGATGACCGCCTGCGGCTCGTTGTGGTTGGTGACCACCACCATGCGCTGGTCGCGGACCTCCTGCATGACCTTGCGCCAGTGTTCCTTCACCGACGAAGCGGTGGTGTGGGTCAGCTCGTTGATGGGGTCGAAGCGGACGGGCAGGTGAAGCATGGCGGGCTCCAGAGGGGATGACCTGTGGGATCAGCCTACACCGGATCCGGATGAATTTCATGAATGGTGAAAAATATGCGAAACGCATAATTCATCCATTCGATTTCGTGCCAGTCCTAAAGACGACATACGCTGCCGTATTGCACCATCTCAGGCCGTTTCGAGAGGGAGAGTGCGATGCGTATTGGGGTGGGTTGCCTGTTGTTGTGTAGTGCCGCGGTGGCCACAGCGGCGGCGCCGATGCCGCCACCGATGCAGCAACTGGACTATCCGGTGCTGGCGATCGGCGAAACCGGGCAGTTCCGGGTGCAGGTACCGGCGTATGCGGGCGGCCAGGGCCGGGTGTCGTATGCGGCGCACGCGCTGATGCCGGGCAGCAGCGAGGACCGCGGTTACCGGTTCGTGGCGGTCCACTGCGAGGATGCCGGGTTCACCCCGGTGGTGCATTACGAGAACCGCGGCGTGGTGTGTTCGCGTATCGGCCAGGCGCCGCACCCGGCGTTCGAGATGGTGGTGACGGTGGTCAATACCGGCGCCGCCGATGGCGAGACCGTGATGGAAGAGGGGCTGCGCGGGCTGGTGTATGACGTGGGGTCGACGGCGGCGCCGTGGCGGATCTATGGCGTGCGGTTGTAAGGGTTGACGGACTGGCGGGTGCCAACCCGGGTTGGCGCTCTATGCCCCGGTAGGTGCCAACCTTGGTTGGCACGCCGCACGCCCTGGTAGGTGCCAACCTTGGTTGGCACGCCGCACGCCCTGGTAGGTGCCAACCTTGGTTGGCACGCCGTGCCCCGGTAGGTGCCAACCTTGGTTGGCACGCCGTGCCCCGGTAGGTGCCAACCTTGGTTGGCACGTTGGGATCAGTCGAGCATGGCTCGACTCTACAGAAGCCGGCCCATTGCCCCGGTAGGTGCCAACCTTGGTTGGCACGTTGGGATCAGTCGAGCATGGCTCGACTCTACAGAAGCCGGGCCATTGCCCTGGTAGGTGCCAACCTTGGTTGGCACGTTGGGATCAGTCGAGCATGGCTCGACTCTACAGAAGGCGGGCCATTACCGGCTGGCGAGCTGGCGCAGCACGTACTGCAGCAGGCCGCCGTGGCGGAAGTACTCGACTTCCTTCGGGGTCAGCAGCATCACCGACACCTCGAAGGTCTTCTGCGTGCCATCGGCCTTGGTCGCAGTGACGGTGGCGCGCTTGCTGGCGCCATCCTGCAGGCCGGTGATGTCGATCACTTCCGAGCCGTCCAGGCCCAGCGACTGTGCGTTTTCGCCGTTGCGGAACTGCAGCGGCAGCACGCCCATGCCGACCAGGTTGGAACGGTGGATGCGCTCGAAGCTTTCGGCCACGACCGCCTTCACCCCCAGCAGCAGGGTGCCCTTGGCGGCCCAGTCACGCGACGAGCCGGTGCCGTATTCCTTGCCGGCCAGCACCACCAGCGGCACGTTGTCGGCCTTGTACTTCATCGCCGCATCGTAGATCGCCAGCTTTTCCGGCTGGCCACCATTGGCCGGGTAGTACAGCGTGTTGCCGCCTTCCTCGCCACCGAACATCAGGTTCTTGATGCGGATGTTGGCGAAGGTGCCGCGCACCATCACATCGTCGTTGCCGCGGCGGCTGCCGTAGCTGTTGAAGTCCGCCGGCTGCACGCCGCGTTCCTGCAGGAAGCGGCCGGCCGGGGAGTCCTTCTTGATGTTGCCGGCCGGGGAGATGTGGTCGGTGGTGATCGAGTCGCCGAACAGGCCCATCACGCGTGCGCCGTGCACGTCGTCGATGCTGCCGGTCTGCATGGTCATGCCATCGAAGTAGGGCGGGTTCTTGATGTAGGTGGAGGCATCGCTCCACTCGTACAGGTTGCCGTCCGGCGAGGCGATGGTGTTCCAGCGGCTGTCGCCCTTGAACACGTCGGCGTAGTTCTGCTTGAACATGTCCGGGCCGAGGGTAGCGGCGATGACATCGCCGATTTCCTTGTTGCTGGGCCAGATGTCGCGCAGGTAGACCGGCTGGCCATCGCTGCCGGTGCCGAGCGGTTCGGTGGTCAGGTCGATGTCGGTGGTGCCGGCGATCGCATAGGCCACCACCAGCGGCGGGCTGGCCAGGTAGTTCATCTTCACTTCGGGGTGCACGCGGCCTTCGAAGTTGCGGTTGCCCGACAGCACCGAGGTGACGGCCAGGTCGCCAGCTGCGATGCCGGCGCTGACTTCAGTAGGCAGCGGGCCGGAATTGCCGATGCAGGTGGTGCAGCCGTAGCCCACCACGTAGAAGCCGATCTTCTCCAGCTCCGTCAGCACGCCGGCCTTTTCCAGGTAATCGGTGACCACGCGCGAGCCCGGGCCGAGCGACGTCTTCACCCACGGCTGGCGGTTCAGGCCCTTGGCTGCCGCGTTGCGGGCCAGCAGGCCGGCACCGATCATCACGGCCGGGTTGGACGTGTTGGTGCAGGAGGTGATGGCGGCGATGACCACTGCGCCATCCTTCAGCCGCACCTTGCGGCCTTCGATCTCGATGTCGGCCTGGCCCTTGGCCAGTTGTTCGTTGCCGACTGCCGTGCCGCCCCCTTCGTTGGTGAAGTTGGCGATGGCCGCGTCCTTGCGGTCGCGGTTGGCGGTCAGGCCGACCAGCGCTTCGCGGTAGTTCTTCTGCACGTCTTCCAGCAGCACGCGGTCCTGCGGGCGCTTGGGGCCGGCCAGCGAGGGCTTGACCGTGCCCATGTCCAGTTCCAGCGTGGTGCTGTACTGCGCCGGCGCGCTGCCCGGTTCATGCCACAGACCCTGCGCCTTGGCATAGGCTTCGACCAGATTGATCTGTTCTTCGCTGCGGCCGGACAGGCGCAGGTAGTTCAGCGATTCGTGATCGATCGGGAAGATGCCGCAGGTGGCGCCGTATTCGGGGGCCATGTTGCCGATGGTTGCACGGTCGGCCAGCGGCAGGTGCTGCAGGCCGTCACCGAAGAATTCGACGAACTTGCCGACCACGCCCAGCTTGCGCAGCATCTGGGTAACGGTCAGCACCAGGTCGGTGGCAGTCGCGCCTTCAGGCAGCTTGCCGGTCAGCTTGAAACCGACCACCTGCGGAATGAGCATGGATGAAGGCTGGCCGAGCATGGCCGCCTCCGCTTCGATGCCGCCCACGCCCCAGCCGAGCACGCCGATGCCATTGATCATGGTGGTGTGGCTGTCGGTACCGAACACGGTATCGGGGTAGGCCACGTCCTTACCATCCTTCTGCGCCGTCATCACCACGCGGGCCAGGTTTTCCAGGTTCACCTGGTGGACGATGCCGGTGTTGGGCGGCACCACCTTGAAGTTGTCGAACGCCTTCTGGCCCCAGCGCAGGAAGCCGTAGCGTTCCTGGTTGCGCTGGAATTCGATCTTGCCGTTCAGGTCCAGCGCGTCGGGCTTGCCGAATACATCCACCTGCACCGAGTGGTCGATGACCAGTTCGGAGGGGATCTGCGGGTTGATCTGTTCGGGCTTGCCGCCCAGCTTGACCACCGCGTCGCGCATGGCGGCCAGGTCGACCACGCAGGGCACGCCGGTGAAATCCTGCAGCACGACGCGCGCAGGCATGAAGGCGATTTCGGTGTCCGGCTCGGCGGTGGGCTGCCAGCGGGCCACGGCTTCGATGTGCTCAGGCCCCACGGTGGCGCCACCATCCTCGTGCCGGAGCAGGTTCTCCAGCAGGATCTTCATGGAATAGGGCAGGTGGGAGATGTCGAAGCGCTGGCCCAGCTTGGGCAGGCTGAAGTAATCGTAGGCCTTGCCGCCAACATCGAGCTGGCTGCGGGTGGAGAACGAATCGCTCATGCGGATGACTCCTCTTGCGGATGGCTTGCTTTGGCCCGTGCGTACACGGGCCTGCTTGCGGTCGCCGCGGACCTGCTGGCCCCGGTGCGCCCCAGTATGAACGCATTCACCTGGGCGCGGGCCGGCCTGCGGCATCGGGTCCAGACTACAGCGGCAGGTGTATGGCGTATGTCATGAATGTGGCGGATCCTTTGCGGCTGTAGGGGCCGGGGCGGGCCCGGCCGGGTTCGGGGTGGAAGTATGCCCGGCAAAGTATGTATAATTTGTGCATACCGAAGAGGGCCTACCGATGGAAGCCACTGTTGCAGAGCGCGGACAGATCACCCTGCCCAAGGCGGTGCGTGATGCCCTGGGCCTGACCAAGGGCACTCAGCTGAAGGTCGAGCTGGACGGCAGCCGTATCATCCTGCGCAAGAGCGTGGACGATGCGATCTCGCGCGCCCGCGGCAAGTTCGCGCTGGACAGCTTCGAGTCGGCCGAATCGGCGGTACGCGCGGTGCGCGACGAGGAATAAGGCGTGATGATTGCCGTCGATTCACCGGTGCTGGTGGAACTGCTGAGCAACGGCCCGCAGGCCGATGCGGTCGAAGCGATCCTGCGGCAGAGCCTGGTGGGTGGCCGCGTGGTGGTCTGCGGCGCCACTCTGGCCGAGGTCTGCGCATCGCTGCGCGGCGGTGCCGAAGTGCTGGAAGCGCTGGAAGAAATGGGCGTGCACTTCAACCCGATGGAAGCCAAGTCCGCCCTGCGCGCCGGCGAGATGCACCGCCGCCACCGCCAGCGCAGCGGCAGCCGCCGCAGCCTGGACGAATTCATGGTCGGGGCCCATGCACTGCTGCAGTGCGATGGCCTGATCACCTGGAACGACACGTTTTACCGCGACTACTTCAAGGGCCTGAAGCTGATCGTGCCGCAAGCCTGAGCCCACTTTGTTTTTTCAACCTACGCATTACCCGGGAGTTGTCATGTTGGAAGCCTACCGCCACCACGTCGCCGAGCGCGCTGCGCTTGGCATCCCGCCGCTGCCGCTGAGCGCACAGCAGACGGCCGATGTCATCGAACTGCTGAAGAACCCGCCGCAGGGCGAGGCCGAGTTCCTGCTCGACCTGCTGACCCACCGCGTGCCGGCCGGCGTGGATGACGCTGCCAAGGTCAAGGCCTCGTACCTGGCCGCCATTGCGCTGGGCAGCGAGCAGAACCCGCTGATCAGCCGCGAGCGCGCCACCGAACTGCTGGGCACCATGCTGGGCGGTTACAACGTGGCCCCGCTGGTGCAGCTGCTGGACGACGCCAGCGTTGGCACCCTGGCCGCTGACGGCCTGAAGAAGACCCTGCTGGTCTTCGATGCCTTCCACGATGTGCAGGAAAAGGCCAAGGCCGGCAACGCCAACGCCCAGGCCGTGCTGCAGAGCTGGGCCGACGCCGAGTGGTTCACCAACAACCCGGAAGTGCCGCAGAGCCTGACCGTCACCGTGTTCAAGGTGCCGGGCGAAACCAACACCGACGACCTGTCGCCGGCACCGGATGCGACCACCCGCCCGGACATTCCGATGCACGCCCTGGCGATGCTGAAGAACAAGCGCGACGACGCGCCGTTCACCCCGGAAGAAGACGGCAAGCGCGGTCCGATCCAGCAGATCCTGGACCTGAAGGACAAGGGCCACCTGGTGGCCTACGTGGGCGACGTGGTCGGTACCGGTTCCTCGCGCAAGTCGGCCACCAACAGCGTGCTGTGGTGGACCGGCGATGACATTCCGTTCATCCCGAACAAGCGCGCCGGTGGCGTCTGCCTGGGTTCGAAGATCGCCCCGATCTTCTACAACACCATGGAAGATGCCGGCGCACTGCCGATCGAGCTGGACGTGTCGAAGATGGAGCACGGCGATGTGGTCGAGCTGCGTCCGTACGAAGGCAAGGCGCTGAAGAACGGCGAAGTGATCGCCGAGTTCCAGGTGAAGTCCGAAGTGCTGTTCGACGAAGTGCGCGCCGGTGGCCGCATTCCGCTGATCATCGGCCGCGGCCTGACCGGCAAGGCGCGTGAAGCGCTGGGCCTGGCCCCGACCGATCTGTTCCGCCTGCCGGTGCAGCCGGTCGACACCGGCAAGGGCTTCTCGCTGGCACAGAAGATGGTTGGCCGCGCCTGTGGCCTGCCGGAAGGCCAGGGCATGCGCCCGGGCACCTACTGCGAACCGAAGATGACTTCGGTCGGCTCGCAGGACACCACCGGCCCGATGACCCGCGACGAGCTGAAGGACCTGGCCTGCCTGGGCTTCTCGGCCGACCTGGTGATGCAGTCGTTCTGCCACACCGCCGCTTACCCGAAGCCGGTGGACGTGAAGACCCACCACACCCTGCCGGAGTTCATCTCCACCCGTGGCGGCATCTCGCTGCGCCCGGGCGACGGCGTGATCCACAGCTGGCTGAACCGCATGCTGCTGCCGGACACCGTCGGTACCGGTGGTGACTCGCACACCCGTTTCCCGGTGGGCATTTCGTTCCCGGCCGGTTCGGGCCTGGTCGCCTTCGCCGCCGCCACCGGCGTGATGCCGCTGGACATGCCGGAATCGGTGCTGGTGCGCTTCAAGGGCCAGATGCAGCCGGGCGTGACCCTGCGTGACCTGGTCAATGCCATTCCGCTGTACGCCATCAAGTCGGGCCTGCTGACCGTGGCCAAGGCCGGCAAGAAGAACATCTTCTCCGGTCGCATCCTGGAAATCGAAGGTCTGCCGGAACTGAAGGTCGAACAGGCCTTCGAACTGTCCGATGCCTCGGCCGAGCGTTCGGCTGCCGGTTGCTCGGTGCGCCTGAACAAGGAACCGATCATCGAGTACCTGACCAGCAACATCACCCTGCTGAAGTGGATGATTGCCGAGGGTTACCAGGATCCGCGTTCGCTGCAGCGCCGTATCGAAAAGATGGAAGCGTGGCTGGCCAACCCGGAGCTGCTGGAGCCGGATGCCGACGCCGAATACGCTGCCGTCATCGAGATCGACCTGGCCGACATCCACGAGCCGATCGTGGCCTGCCCGAACGATCCGGACGACGTGAAGACCCTGTCCGAAGTGGCCGGCGCCAAGATCGACGAAGTGTTCATCGGTTCGTGCATGACCAACATCGGCCACTTCCGCGCCGCGGCCAAGCTGCTGGACGGCAAGCGTGACCTGCCGACCCGCCTGTGGGTGGCCCCGCCGACCAAGATGGATGCTTCGGAGCTGACCAAGGAAGGCGTGTACGGCACCTTCGGCGCCACCGGCGCTCGCATGGAAATGCCGGGCTGCTCGCTGTGCATGGGCAACCAGGCGCAGATCCGCGAAGGTTCCACCGCGATGTCGACCTCGACCCGCAACTTCCCGAACCGTCTGGGCCGCAACACCAACGTGTACCTGGGTTCGGCCGAACTGGCCGCGATCTGCTCGCGTCTGGGCCGCATCCCGACCAAGGAAGAGTACATGGCCGATATTGGCGTGATCGCCAAGAGCGGTGCGGAAATCTACCGCTACATGAACTTCGACCAGATCGAGGAATACCAGGACGTGGCCAAGACGGTCGCTGCCTGATCCTGCTGATCGGTTGATGCGGTAAACGAAGAACCCCCGGTGCGAGCCGGGGGTTTTTTGTGGTCGTTCAATTGGGGTCAGAGCCGTTTTCCCTTGGAAAACGGATCTGACCCCCGTCGTCTCAGCGGTAGCGGAATGGCCAGGCGTCAGGGCCATCGCTGCTGCGTTCGGCGCACACCTCGCGGAAGACCTGCAGGAAGGCCTGCTGCGGTCGCGTGGGGTGCCAGTCGGCGCGGGTGGTCAGACCGATGCGGCGGCGCAGGGCCTGCCCGGCCAGGCCCAGTTCGGCCAGCAGACCGGCCTGGCGCTCGATCAGGAACTGGTCGCGTGACATCAGGGTCAGCCAGTCGTCTTCCAGCAGCAGGCCGCGGGTGATCACCAGCGATCCGCATTCGATGCGCAGCACCGGCGGTTCGTGGCCGTTGTCGCGGAACATCTTTTCCCAGCGCGCCCGTACCGGTGCGCCGGTGGCGGGGATCACCCACGGGTAGTCCAGCAGCTGCTTGAAACGCCAGGATTGCTGGGCGGCCAGCGGATGATCTGCGCGACCGACGATGACCGGGTCATCGTCGAACAGGCCTTCCTGCACCACGTCGGGCACCGCGCTGAGATCACGCATGGCGCCGACCAGCAGGTCCAGGCTGCCCTGGCGAAGGTCGGACAGCAGTTCCGAGAACGGCCCTTCCACGACGTTCACCGTGGCGGCCGGCCAGGCCCGGGCGAAGCGTGCCAGTGCCTGCGGCAGCAGCAGTGCGCGGGCCAGCGGCATCACCCCGATAGCCAGGCGCCCGCCATGCTGGTCGCGCAGGGCGGCCAGCTCGTCCACGCCGGTGGACAGTTCGGACAGCGCCAGCCGCACCCAGCGCAGCAGGCGTGTGGCGGCCGGCGTGGCCAGCAGGGCCTTGCCGCGCCGCTGCAGAAGCGGCACTTCAATCACCGCTTCCAGCTCGCGCACGGCGCGATGCATGGCCGGTTGCGAGATCCCCGCGCGCGCTGCAGCCAGGGTGAAGCTGCCGGCGCTGTCGACCGCAGTGAGCGCGCGCAGCTGGCTGAGGGTCAGCCGGCGCTCGACCGCAGCCAGTGCCGGCAGCCGCGCGGCGCGCCGGGCGGCGCGCACGCCGCGGGCCAGGTAGGCCAGGGCGCGCTCGATGCGTGGCACCAGCAGCACCGTGGCCCCGGTGGCGACCATGCCGCCGGGCTGCCGGTCGAACAGCGCCGCATCCAGTTGCCGCTCCAGCCGGGCGATGGCCTGGGTGAGCGCCGGCTGCGACAGGTTGATGTGCGGTGCCGCCGCGCTGATGCCGCCATGGGTATGCACCGCCAGCAGCGCGTGCAGATGCTTCAGGTTCAGCTCGGGCAGCGCGTTCATGGCACAACTATAACCAGATTGAATGGCATGGACGAAAAACGATCTTGAGGGGTCCGCACGCGGCGGAACAGACTGCGCCATCGCCAACGAAGGATGGATGGATGTCCCGCGTCATCACCCGCATCGAGCGCGCCGCACCGGCGCTGATCCAGTCGCTGGCCGAGGCCGGCGTGGCCACCGTGCACGAGGCGCAGGGCCGCAGCGGCCTGCTGCACCCGCGGTTGCGCCCGATCTACAGCGGCGCGCGCATCGCCGGCAGCGCGGTCACCGTGTCGGTGCCGCCGGGCGACAACTGGATGATGCACGTGGCCATCGAACAGCTTGGCGAGGGCGACATCCTGGTGGTGGCGCCGACCAGCGACTGCAGCGATGGCTACTTCGGCGACCTGCTGGCCACCTCGGCGCAGGCGCGCGGTTGCCGCGGTCTGGTCATTGATGCGGGTGTGCGCGATGTGCGCGAACTGACCGCGATGGGCTTTCCGGTCTGGAGCCGTGCGATCCATGCGCAGGGCACGGTGAAGGAAACGCTGGGTTCGGTGAATGTGCCGCTGGTCTGCGGCGGCGCCCTGGTGAATGCCGGCGATGTGGTGATCGCCGACGACGATGGTGTCTGCATCGTGCCGCGTGCCGAAGCGGCACGGGTGGCGGCCGAGGCGCAGGCACGCGAGGCACGCGAGGCCGACAAGCGCGAGCGCCTGGCCCGTGGCGAACTGGGCCTGGACATCTACGCGATGCGTGAGCGCCTGGCAGCCAAGGGCCTGCGCTATGAGTAAGGGCGTGCGCGCGATGTGGATGCGCGGCGGCACGTCCAAGGGCGGGTTCTTCCTGGCCCAGGACCTGCCGACCGACGCCGCCGCGCGCGATGCCTTCCTGCTGCGCGCCTACGGTTCGCCGGACGTGCGGCAGATCGACGGCATGGGCGGCGGTGACCCGCTCACCTCCAAGGTGGCTGTGGTGGCGCCCTCGCAGCGCGAAGACGCCGATGTCGATTACCTGTTCCTGCAGGTCTTCGTCGACCAGGCGCTGGTAAGCGACGCGCAGAACTGCGGCAACATGCTGGCCGGCGTGGGCCCGTTCGCGATTGAACGCGGGCTGCTGCCAGCGCGAGATGGCGTGACCGCGGTGCGCATCTTCATGGCCAACACCGGCACCCTGGCCACCGCCAGCGTGCAGACACCGGGGGGCGTGGTGAGCTACGCCGGTGACGCGCGCATCGACGGCGTACCGGGCACCGCCGCGCCGGTGCCGCTGGCGTTCGAGGACACGGCCGGTTCCAGCTGCGGCGCGCTGCTGCCGACCGGCAACGCCGTGGATGTGATCGACGGCGTGCAGGCCACCCTGATCGACAACGGCATGCCCTGCGTGGTGCTGCAGGCATCGGATCTGGGCATCAGCGGGCATGAGGACCGCGCCACCCTGGATGCCGACGATGCACTGAAGACCCGCCTGGAGGCGATCCGCCTGCAGGCCGGGCCGAAGATGAACCTGGGCGACGTGGCCGAGAAATCCGTGCCGAAGATGATGCTGGTGGCCGCGCCGGCCGACGGTGGGGCGATCTGCGTGCGCTCCTTCATCCCGCACCGCTGCCACGCCTCCATCGGCGTGCTGGGCGCGGTGACGGTGGCCACCGCCTGCCTGTTGCCGGGCTCGCCGGCCCATGCCCTGGCCCGCTTGCCGGGTGGGCCGGTGCAGACGCTGGCGGTGGAGCACCCCAGCGGGGCGACCGCCTGCGTGATTGAACTGGATGAGGACGGGCAGGTGGCCCGCGCGGCCATGCTGCGCACCGCACGGAAGCTGTTCGACGGCGAACTGTTCGACTGAACAGGCGACGCCTTTCTATTCTCTGCGACCTGGGAGGGTTGTTATGACAGTGGTAGGGAAGCGGCCGGGCCGCTTTGGAATATTGGGCCAGTTGTGGTTCCAGGTGTTGGCCGGCACCGTGATCGGCGTGTTGCTGGGCTGGCTGCAGCCGGACCTTGGTTCGGCGATGAAGCCGCTGGGCGATGGTTTCATCAAGCTGATCCGGATGATGATCGGGCCGATCATCTTCGTCACCGTGGTGCACGGCATCGCCGGCATGCGTGACATGCGCAGCGTGGGCCGGCTGGCGCTGAAGTCGCTGATCTATTTCGAGGTGATCACCATCCTGGCGCTGATCGTCGGCCTGGTGGCGGTGGATCTGTGGAAGCCCGGCGCCGGCATGAACATCGATGCGGCGACCATCGACATGGCCAGCATCCAGGGCTACGTTCACACCGCCCACGACCAGTCGATCGTGGCCTACATCATGGCCATCATCCCCAACACGCTGGTCAGTGCGTTCACCGAAGCGCACGTGCTGCAGGTGCTGTTCGTGGCGGTCCTGTTCGGTGTGGCCCTGGCCGCCGTCGGCGAACGCGGCAAGCCGGTGATGGACGTGATCGAGAGTGCTTCCGGCGCGCTGTTCAAGATCATCGGCTACATCATGTATGTGGCGCCCATCGGTGCGTTCGGCGCCATCGCCTTCACCGTGGGGCAGTTCGGCGCCGCCTCGCTGCTGTCACTCGGCGAGCTGATCATCGAGTTCTTCGTGGTCTGCGGGCTGTTCACCGTACTGGTGCTGGGTACAGTGTGCTGGTGGACCGGGGCCAGCCTGTGGCGCCTGCTGGGCTACCTGCGCGATGAGATCATCATCGTGGCGGCCACCACCAGCACCGAGACCGTGCTGCCGCGCCTGATCGAAAAGATGAAGAAGCTGGGCTGCGAGGAAGGGGTGGTCGGTTTCGTGATTCCCGCCGGCTACTCGTTCAATCTGGATGGCACCTGCCTGTACCTGACCACGGTGGCGATCTTCCTGGCCCAGGCCACCAACACCGAACTGACCGTGTGGCACCAGCTGGGGCTGATCGCGGTGCTGCTGTTGACCTCCAAGGGCGCGGCCGGCGTGGCCGGTGCGGCGTTCGTGGTGCTGGCGGCCACGTTGGGCACCACCGGCACCATTCCCGTGGCCAGCATTGCCTTGATCCTCGGCATCCACCGCATCCTGGCCGAAGGGCTGACCTTCGTGAACCTGATCGGCAACGCGATTGCGGTACTGGTGATCGCCAAGTGGGAAGGCAAGCTTGATGAGAAGACCATGGCGGCGCAGATCGGCACCCGCCGCACGCGCCAGCGCCTGCTGGGCGCACAGCCTGCCTGAGGCGATGGCCTGAGTCCTGACGGCCACCACCGGTGGCCTCCATTGAATGCATCGACCTGGCGCCGGCGGCGCCGGGAAGGGAGAGAACATGTCGCAGTTCCTGCGCACCCCGCTGTACCTGCTGCTGGCCAGTGTGCTGGCCACACCGGCCTTCGCCGCTGAACGCAGCGTGCCCGAGGGCATCGACCTGACCCTGGACCTGGTCGGCAACGTGGC
Organism: Stenotrophomonas sp. Steno-C17; assembly: GCF_056393165.1. Lineage (NCBI taxonomy): Bacteria > Pseudomonadati > Pseudomonadota > Gammaproteobacteria > Lysobacterales > Lysobacteraceae > Stenotrophomonas > Stenotrophomonas sp. Steno-C17. The sequence goes on along the minus strand of NZ_JBWJPD010000007.1, from coordinate 72,117 downwards.
GCACAACCCGGTGGGCGGTGTCGAACAGGGCACCGAAGGTTCGTACTGGGTAATGGCCCAGTCGAAGTTCGACCTGGACAAACTGTTCGGCGTGCACGGCACCGACGTCGACGCGCAATGGGCCTGGTTTGCCGGGCGCAACCTGGCGCGCGAGAAGATCGGTAATTCGATCAGCGCACAGCAGACCTGGCGGCCGGTGGCCGGTGGCCGCCTGACCCGGCTGACCGTGCGCCACCGCTTCGACAACGGGCTGAGCATCACTGCTGGCCGCGCGCCGGTGAACAGCTACTTCAACAACTCGCCGCTCAACTGCGTGTTCATGAGCAATGCGATGTGCCTGACCCCCTACGGTGCGATCACCGACCTGGGCATTACCGCCTACCCGAATTCCTCGTGGGCGGGCATCGTGCGCTACGACGTGGATGATCGCTGGTACGCCCAGGCGGGCGTGTTCGATTACAACAACACGCTGAACGAGGCGGGCAAGAACGGCCTGGATTTCTCGGTGGGCGAGGGCACCGGCACCATCAGCGCCTACGAAGTGGGCTACCAGACCACGTTTGCCAACGACCGGTTGCCGCGCACCTACCGGCTGGGCATGTACCGCAACAGCGATGGTGGCAAGAGCCCGTACTTCGATGCCAACGGCAACTCGGCCGCGCTGAGCGGCAAGCCGACCGCGGCGCAGGATGGCGCACGCATGGGCTGGTACGCGATGGGCGACCAGACCGTGTGGCGCGGCGACGGCAAGCGCAACCTGGCGGTGTTCGGGCGTGTCTACCTCAACACCGGCAACGAGGCGCCGGTCGATCATTTCGTGTCGGCCGGCTTCGTCAAGACCGGCACGTTCGCCGGCCGGGACCAGGACACCCTGGCCCTGTTCGTGTCCAACACCCACTTCAGCGATGAACAGATCGGCTTCCTGCGTGACCGCCGCAGCCGCCATGGCGGCACGGGTGCGCCGCACGCCGATGAAATCATCACCGAGCTCAGCTACGGCTGGGCGGTGAAGAAAGGCATCCGCCTGATGCCCAACCTGCAGTACGTCCTCAACCCCGACCCGATCTACGCGCCCACGCGCACGACCAACATCCCCGATGCGCTGATTGTTGGCCTGCGCGTGGATGTGCATTTCGCCCAGCTGTTTGGCTGGTGATCCATCGCCCCAGGAGATCCCCCATGATCATCGACTGCCACGGCCACTACACCACGGCCCCCGCCGGCCACGATGCGTTCCGCAAGGCGCAGGTGGCCCACTTCAACGACCGCTCGCTGCCGGCGGCGGTCTATCCGACCATCAGCGACGACGAACTGCGCGACAGCGTGGAAGCCAACCAGCTGCGCCTGCTGCGCGAGCGCGGTGCGGACATGACCATCTTCTCGCCGCGTGCCAGCACCATGGCCCACCACATCGGCGATGAACAGGTGAGTGCCGAATGGACGCGGCACTGCAACGACCTGATCGCGCGGGTGGTGCAGTTGTATCCGCAGCAGTTCATCGGCGTCTGCCAGCTGCCGCAGTCGCCGGGTGTGCCGATCGCCCACGCGGTGGCCGAGCTGGAGCGCTGCGTGAACGAACTCGGCTTCGTCGGCTGCAATCTGAACCCCGATCCGTCCGGCGGCCATTGGGATGGCCTGCCGCTGACCGACCGTTCCTGGTATCCGTTCTTCGAGAAGATGGTGGAGCTGGACGTGCCGGCCATGGTGCATGTGTCGGGCAGCTGCAACGCCAACTTCCACGCGACTGGCGCGCACTACCTGAACGCCGATACCACGGCCTTCATGCAGTTCCTGCAGGGTGACCTGTTCCGTGACTTCCCCACGCTGCGCTTCATCATCCCGCATGGCGGTGGTGCGGTGCCGTACCATTGGGGGCGTTTCCGTGGCCTGGCGGACATGCTGGGCAAGCCGCCGCTGGCCGAGCATGTGATGCGAAACGTCTACTTCGATACCTGCGTCTACCACCAGCCGGGCATCGACCTGCTGTTCGAGGTGATCGACATCGACAACATCCTGTTCGGCTCGGAAATGGTTGGCGCCGTGCGCGGCATCGACCCGCAGACGGGTCACTTCTTCGATGACACCCGCCGCTACGTCGATGCCCTGGCGCTGTCCGATGGCGACCGTTACAAGGTCTTCGAAGGCAATGCGCGCCGGGTCTACCCGCGGCTGGATGCGCAGCTGAAGGCCAGGGGGCTGTGATGGCCGCGTTCCAGAACGATGCTGATTGGCTGGACTACTGCGCCCAGCCGAGCCGCCCGCAGTTTGTGCCGCCGCCCGGTGCGGTGGACGCGCACTGCCATGTGTTCGGGCCGGGCGATGTGTTCCCGTATGCGCCCGAGCGCAAGTACACGCCGTGCGACGCGGGCAAGGCGCAGTTGTTCGCGCTGCGCGATTTCCTGGGATTCAGCCGCAACGTGATCGTGCAGGCCACCTGCCATGGCGCCGACAACCGCGCCCTGGTGGACGCGCTGCAGGCCAGCGGCGGCCTGGCCCGGGGCGTGGCGACCGTGCGCGATACCGTCAGCGATGAAGAACTGCAGCAGCTGCATGCCGCCGGTGTGCGTGGCGTGCGATTCAACTTCGTGCGCCGCCTGGTGGATCCGAAGCCAGATGCCTATTACCACGCGATCATCGATCGCATCGCGCCGCTGGGCTGGCATGTGGTGGTGTACTTCGAGGCGGCCGATCTGGCCGAGCGCTGGAACTTCTTCACCACGCTGCCAACCACCGTGGTGGTGGACCACATGGGCCGTCCGGATGTCAGCCAACCAGTGGACGGGCCGGAGTTCCAGCGCTTCGTTCGACTGATGGCCGAGCACGGCAACGTGTGGAGCAAGGTCAGCTGCCCGGAGCGACTGTCGCGGGTGGGGCCGCCCGGCTACGCCGATGTGGTGCCGTTCGCCCGGCATCTGGTGCAGCAGTTCCCGGACCGGGTGCTGTGGGGGACCGACTGGCCGCACCCGAACATGAAGGACCATATGCCCGATGATGGGCATCTGGTGGACGTGATTCCGCACATCGCGCCGACGCCCGAGTTGCAGCGCAGGCTGCTGGTGGACAACCCGATGCGGTTGTACTGGGGCGGGTAGATCCACGCCATGCGTGGATGGCGGCGCGCGTGATGCATCTGGGGTCAGAGCCCTTGCCTGCGGCAAGGGGTCTGACCCCATGGCAGTAGATCCACGCCATGCGTGGATGGCGGCGCGCGCGATGCATCCGGGGTCAGAGCCCCTGCCTGCGGCAAGGGGTCTGACCCCGGGCAGTAGATCCACGCCATGCGTGGATGGCGGCGCGCGTGATGCGTCTGGGGTCAGAGCCCTTGCCTGCGGCAAGGGATCCGACCCCATGGCCGGCAGGATGCATCTGGGGTCAGAGCCCTTGCCTGCGGCAAGGGATCCGACCCCGGGCGGGTATCAGACCTCGGTGACGTCGGGTGCGTCTGCCGGCGGCTCCGGTTCTGCGGCGGTTTCCGGCAACGCGCCATGGTCGGGGAACAGGCGCGGCAGTTCGGCGACGAAGCGGGCGATGCAGGCCTCGGCGAAGTCGCGCGAGGCGGCCTTCGCCTTGGCATAGTCGTCGGCCTGCCAATCCTGCAGCGAGGCCACACGCGCCTCGTCCTGGCAATGCACGCCCTGGCCGCCGCTTGCGCTGCGGAACAGCTTGCGCACCACCGGGAAGCCGATGGTGGCGTCGTGGCGCAGCTCGTACGGCGTTTGCGCATCACTGAGCGTCTGGTACACCAGCGACCACTGGCCGGCGCTGGCTTCGATGGTGCGCTCGTCGCTGGGAATGGCGCCGGGATGGGCGGCGAAGTAGATCGCCAGCTGTTCGCGGATCATGCCGGGCAACAGCCCATACGACGGGCTGGGCACGGCGCCGATGCTGTCGCCGCGCACGTTGTTCTTGCTGAAGGTGCTGGTGTGGCCGCCGATGCCGGCCAGCGTGCCCAGCGCAAACAGACCGACCTTGGCGGCGGTTGCGCCGGCGGTGTCACCGCGCATCACCAGGCGCAGGGCAGGATCGCCGTAGCGGTTGCCGTCGGGCCCGATGCCCAGCCCCGAGGTGATCTTGATGCGCTGCAGGCTGCCGTAGTCCGGCACGGGGACCGTAACCGCCACGGCACTCTGCTCGGCGGCCGGTTCCGCCATGGCTTCGGTTGCGGGTTCGGGCGCGGGTGGTTCGTCGCTGGCGCGGGCGGCGGTGGCCAGCAGCAGGCTGGCCGCCAGCGTGGCGGTAAGGCCTGTGGGGCGTAATGCCATGGTGGTACTCCTTGGGAAAGCGGGACGGAGGTGCGCTGCGGCTTATTGCCCAGCGAACTCCTTGATCGGGAAGGCCTTGCAGCGTTCGACGGCGGCGGTGATATCAACCGGGGCATGGGCGGCGGCACTGCGGCGCTGGTTCACCGACGCGGTTTCTTCCCAGAGGCTGGGCAGGACCTGCGGTGCGTCCAGCACGCGTTCGCGCACGGCATCGTGCAGGACGCTGCGGTAATCCGATGCCGGTACCACCACGCACAGGCGGGTGCCGGGTTGGCTGCTGGCCTGTTGCAGCAGCTGTTGCAGGGCGTCGCTGCTGCTGGCCGTGTCGCTGAGCTGCTGGGGAGCGCTTTCAAGTGCTGCATCCTGGATCTGCAGCTGGCCGGGGCTGAACAGCAGGACCTGCATGTCCTGGCGCGGTTCGACGCGGACCGGCGCGCGGGCGCCTTCACAGATGGTGGGGGTGGCCCGCGCCTGCTGCGGGGTCACGCTGCCATCGGCATGCACCTGGCGGATATGCAGTCGGCACATCTTGTCGGCCACTTCAAATTCCACTTCGTAATCCTGCCCAGGCTTGGCCACGAACTGGCCCGACAGCGTGCCCGTGCAGTAGAGGCCGCTTGTCGGGTCAAAGGCGGCCTCGAAGATCAGCGGCTTGCCACCGGGGACTTCGTATTCCTGGTAGCTGAGGGTGGAAAATCGCTCGTTCTGTCTGCTGCGCAGTGCCTCGGTACTGGGAATGCCCAGCAGGCCCTTGTCACCGGCGTTGTTGTACTTGACGTCGATCCGGTCACGGTAGTCGGTGCGGCAGGAGGCATCGGTGAACAACGTGGTGGTCCGCCCGAAGCCGGCGTAGACGCGCACGCGTGCCGACGGGACCGCGCCGCCGGCGTAGGCACTGAGGTCTTCGGCCGCCAACGGTCGCGGGTACATGGCCGGAATGCGCTTCACCAGCTTTTCGATGCACTTCATGGTGATCATCTGCGCGGCGCTCTTCAGCCGGGCGTAGTCCTCGGCCTGCCACGCCGCCAGGGTCGCGCGGTCGTCGCTGTCGCTGCAGCGGATGATCTCGGCCAGGCTGCCATCGGCGCGGCGCTGCTCGATGGTGCTGGTGTGGTTCAGGCGATACAGCGGATCCTTGCGCGTGTTGCCCTGGTGCACCAGCGCCCAGGTGTCGGCACTGAAGCGCAGGGTGCTGGTCTGGGTCGGCAGTGCGTCGGGCGCATAGCGGAAATAACCGCCCACCAGCGCCTTGGCAACGTTCGGCATCAGCGTGATGGCCGGGCTGGCCTGGCCTTCGATGATGGTGCCGGGCAGCTGGTTGCGCCGGCTGTAGTCGGGCTCGTTGCCACTGAACAGCAGGGACAGTCCCTTCGGCGTCAGTGCCTCGCTGTCGTCGGGGGAGACGATGCGCAGCGCCACGTCCGGTGCATGCAGCGGCTTGGCGGCGGTATCCGGACCGCTGAGTATCTGAACGCGTTCGCTCCACGCATCGGCACCGTCGGTGGCGGGCGAAGAGGGCGCCTGTGGCGATGTCGGCTGGGCTGCCGCGGTGGCCAGCAGCGGTGCAAGCAGGGCCGCTGCCAGCAGCGGGGTGCGGGAGGGGAAGTGGCGCAGGGCCATGGTCAAGCTCCTTGAAAAACAGAAACAGCCACGCCGGCCCGTCCGGGGCCGGCAGAACCGTGTCAGACGATGCGCTACTGCACGCGGAAGTCCAGGCGGGGCAGGGTCTGGCAATGCTGTACGGCGGCCTGCAGATCCAGCGGAGCGGCCGGGTCTGCCTGGCGCGCCAGATTGACCGTCCCGGCGGCCTCCCACAGGCCAGGCGATGCCGCCCCGTGCTCCAGCACATGGTCGCGCAGCAGCGTGTTCAATGGGCTGGCGTGGTCCTGCGCAGGCACGATCACGCAGGCGCGGGTTCCCGGCGTGGCCAGCATCTGCTGCAACAGCGTCTGCAGCCGCGCAGCATCGGCAGGGCCGTCGGCCAGCTGCAGTGAGGGACTGTTCCTGTCCGCAGGCTGTACCTGCAACGCGCCGTCGGTGAACAAAAAGACGCCCATGGCGTCCAGCGGTTCACGCGGGGTCTTCGCTGTGAGGGTGGTGTAGTCCACGTCAGGACGCGTGCACGTCTCCGGCGCGCGCCTGGCCGGCACCACGAGCCGGACACCTTCGGCATCGACGCTGTGGACGTTCAGCCTGCAGACCTGGCCGACGATATCCATCTTCACTTCGTAATCCACACCGGTAACCGGCACGATCTGTACAGCCAGCGTGCCGGTGCAGAACGCGCCGCGGTGGCGGACGTCCGCATCGAAGATCAACGGCTGCCCGGCCTGCACGGCATATTCGCGATACTTCGGCGACTTCAGAGTGCGCAGGGTTTCGGTTTCGGCGATGCCAAGGCTGAGGTTGCCTGCCTCGCTGTCCTGCGTGTCGGCGTTGCTTGAGGTCGGCCAACGCGGGTCATCGAAGCGCCGGCTGCCGTCGGCCAGGCAGTAGGCATCGCCGAGCATGGTGACCCGTTCCGTTGCCGAGTTGATGACGCGCACGCGTGCCGTGCCGCCACCGCTGCCCGCTGTGGGTAGCGGCTGCGGGAAGAACTGTGGCAGCTTGCTGACGAAGCGCTGGACGCAGGAGGCGGCCAGTTCGCGGGCACTGGCGCGAAGTCGCGCGTAGTCGTTGGCCTGCCACTCTTCAAGCGTGGCATCGCGCCCGGGATCGTTGCAGTACGCTGCATCCACCGTACTGCCGTCGGGTTGTTGCAGGCGCAGACGGGTGAAGTGATTGAGCTGGTAGCGCTGTTGCCCTGCCTTGGGCTTCTGGTAGATCAGCGCCCACTCATTCGCCTCGATCCTCAACAGCGTTCGACCCTGCGGAATTGCACCGGGGAACAGGGTGAAGTACTGCTGCAGCCAGTCATTGAACAAGCTGGGCATGAGCTCCATGGCTGGGCTGGGCACAGCGTGTATTTCGGTCCCGCGCAGATGCTTGGGATCCAGCCGGGTAGTGGCGCTGGCGCCGAAGACCTGGCGCACGAACTGCCCGGTTTTGGCCGCGCCGGTGATGCGCTCGCCGTCTTCGGGGGTGACGATGCGCAGTACGACATCGGGGTGATGATCGTGAATATGCTGACCGGCGCCGGCGCTGATCGCCACGTGTTCGGTCCAGCGGGCGGGGGCCGGCGTGGGTGCCACTGGCGGGGCATCGGTGCGAACGGTGCCGCTGGCCAGCGCCGGCAGCAGGCTGGCGGCGGCAAGCACGCCGCGCAGTGGAATCAGGCGTAATGCCATGGTGAAACTCCTTGAAAAGCGAAACAACGCAGACGGCCCTGATCGGGCCGCCTGCGGATGACGTTGGGTTATGTGGGTGAACTCGCCTGCGCGGTCAGCCCCGGGCCAGTGCCAGCAGGCGCTCGGCGATGCGTTCCAGCGGCACCTGCTCTTCGGCCGCGCCCAGCTTGAACGCCGCGCCGGGCATGCCCCAGACCACGCTGGTGGCCTCGTCCTGCACCAGTGTCGGCGCGCCGGCCTGGCGCATCTCCAGCAGGCCGCGCGCACCGTCGTCGCCCATGCCGGTGAGGATGGCGCCGATGGCGTTGCCGCCGGCACTCTGTGCCACCGATCGGAACAGCACATCGACGGCGGGCTTGTGCCGGTTCACCGCCGGGCCGTCGTCGATGCGGCAGCGCCAGCGCGCACCATCGCGGATGATACGCAGGTGCTTGCCGCCGGGCGGCAGGTAGGCGTGGCCGGGCAGCACGGCTTCACCATCCGTGGCTTCGCGCACGGCCATGGCCGAATGGCGGTCCAGGCGTTCGGCAAACGCAGTGCTGAAACTGGCCGGCAGGTGCTGGGTCATCACCACCGCCGGGGCGTCGGCCGGCATGCCTTCCAGCACCACGCGCAGGGCTTCGGTGCCGCCGGCCGACGAACCGATGGCAATCAGCCGGTCGGTGGTACGGAACTGCGGCGCGGCCGGGCGCAGCGAGGGTGCAGCGTCGAGCTGCAGCTTGGGGGCGGCGGCGCGCACCAGCGGGCGCACGCGCGAACGCGCGGCCATCTTCACCTTGCCGATGATTTCCTCGGCATAGCCCTGCAGCCCGCGCGCCACGTCCAGCTTGGGCTTGGAGACAAAGTCCACCGCGCCCAGGGCCAGCGCCTGCAGCGTGGTGTCGGCGCCGCGCTCGGTGAGCGAGGAAATCATCACCACCGGCAGCGGGTGCAGCCGCATCAGGTTTTCCAGGAACGCCAGGCCATCCATGCGCGGCATTTCCACGTCCAGGGTGATCACATCCGGGGCCAGGCGCTTGATCTTCTCGCGCGCCAGCAACGGGTCGGCGGCGGTGCCGACCACGTCGATGCCGGGGTCGCTGGACAGGATTTCGGTGAGCATCTGCCGGACCACGGCAGAATCGTCGACGATCAGGACCCGGCAGGGGGCGTTGCCGGGCGCGTTCATTCGAACAGCTCCACGCCGCCGGTGACCGGGGCCTTGGACAGGCGGGCCCGCACGGCCGATTCGGTGGCGGCCACTTCGGCCTCGTGCGCGTGCGGCAGGCGCTGCACCACCACGCGGCCGGTATCGGCGAAGAACCAGATCTTGCGTGGATGGATGCCGCAGAGGTCTTCGGCAATGATCGGAATGTGTTCGGCCTGCAGGTACTGGCGCACGAACTCGGCATTGCGGGTGCCAACCGGATTGCTGGTGAAGCCCTTGAGCACGTTGGCGCCGCCGAACACCTTGGCCTCGATGCGCTTGCGGTGCGCGCCGCGCTTGAGCATGTCGTTGATCAGCAGTTCCATGGCGTAGCTGCCGTAGCGCGCCGGGGCGCCATCGCCGGCATTGCCCTCGGGCAGCAGGAAGTGGTTCATGCCGCCGATCTTCAGTACCGGGTCACGCAGGCAGGCCGCCACGCAGGAACCCAGCGTGGTGGTCAGTGCCGTGGTGTCGTCCACCACCAGGTACTGGGTGGGCAGCAGCTTGGCGGCCACGGTCTTGAAGCGCGCATCCTGGTAGCGCATCACATCATCGGTACGCAGTGAAGCATTCATGCGCCGGCTCCCTGTGCGCGTCGGTACAGCGTGCGGCCACACGGCTGGATCAGGTCGGCCGCGTGCAGGTAGTTCTCCGAGTGTCCGGTGTAGAGCAGGCCATCGTCGGCCAGGTGGTTCACCAGGCGGCCGAGGATGCCGCGCTGGGTCGGCTTGTCGAAGTAGATCATCACGTTGCGGCAGAACAGCGCATCGAACGGACCGCCCACGTCGTAGCGGGGTGCCAGCAGGTTCAGCGGGCGGTACTCGATCAGTTCGCGCAGGGCCGGCAGGACCCGGCACTGGCCTTCGTTGGGGCCGCTGCCGCGCTGGAAGTAGCGGCGGCGCAGCTCGGGGTCGAGGCTGGCGACGCGGTCGATGTTGTAGACGCCACGGCCGGCGGTGGCCAGCACCTGGGTGTCGACGTCGGTGGCGATGATGCGCACCGGCGGCTTCAATGTGCCGAACGCCTCGCACGCGGTGATGGCCATGGAATAGGGCTCTTCACCGGTGGACGCCGCGCACGACCACAGCAGCAGCGGACCGCGACCGGTGCGCTTCTGCAGTTCTTCGCGCAGCTTGTCGAAGTGGTGGGGCTCGCGGAAGAACGAGGTGAGGTTGGTGGTGAGCGCGTTGGTGAACGCCTGCCATTCCTCGCCTTCGCCCTGTTCCAGGTGGTCCAGGTACTGCTGGAAGCTGCGCATGCCCAGTGCGCGCAGGCGCCGCGACAGGCGCCCGTAGACCATGTCCCGCTTGGCGGGGGCGAGGGCGATGCCCACGCGCTGGTAGATCAGGTCGCAGACGCGGCGGAAATCACGGTCGGCGAACTCGAATTCGCGGGGGCCGGTCACGATGGGGGTTGGGCTCTGCACGGGGGAGGTGTCCATCGGGTGGGCGGCGGCCGAAGCCGCCGCGGGGGATCAGAATTCCTGCCAGTCACCGTCGCTGGACGCGACCGGGCTGGAGGGCGTGCGCGGTGCCGCGGTGCGCACGGCCTGCGGGCGGGCAGGGGCGCGCACGATGGTGTGTGCGGGCGGTGCGACGCGGGCGGCCACGGCCTTCACCGCTGCCGATACCTGGTTGTCCAGGCGGAAGATGGCTACCGCATCGGCCAGCTGTGCGGCCTGGTCTTCCATGGCACGCGCGGCGGCGGTGGCTTCTTCCACCAGCGCGGCGTTCTGCTGGGTGGTTTCGTCCATCTGCACCACGGTCTGGTTGACCTGTTCGATGCCGGCGCTCTGTTCCTGCGAGGCCGCGGAAATCTCGGCCATGATGTCGGTCACGCGCTGCACCGAGGCCACGATCTCGCCCATGGTGGCACCGGCCTGGTGGACCAGTGCCGAGCCTTCGTTGACCTTGCCGACCGAGTCATCGATCAGGCCCTTGATCTCCTTGGCCGCAGCGGCCGAACGCTGGGCCAGGGTGCGCACTTCGCTGGCCACCACGGCGAAACCACGGCCCTGTTCACCGGCACGCGCGGCTTCCACGGCAGCGTTCAGCGCCAGGATGTTGGTCTGGAAGGCGATGCCGTCGATGACGCTGATGATTTCGGCGATCTTCTTCGACGAGGCTTCGATGGCCGACATGGTGGTGACCACCTGGCCGACCACTTCACCGCCCTGCGAGGCGACACCGTGTGCACCGATGGCCAGCTGGTTGGCCTGGCGGGCGTGTTCGGCGTTCTGGCGCACGGTGGAGGTCAGTTCCTCCATCGAGGCGGCGGTCTCTTCCAGGTTGGCGGCCTGCTGCTCGGTACGGCGCGACAGGTCGCTGTTGCCGGAGGCGATCTCGCCGGCGGCCAGGGTGATGCTGGAGGTGCTGGCCTGGATCTGGCCGACGATCTGGGTCAGCTGGGCGACAGTGCTGTTGGCATCGTCACGCATGCGCGCGAACACGCCCTGGTAGTCGCCGTGCATGCGGGTGGTCAGATCACCTTCGGCAATGGCAGAGAGCAGCTGCGAGAGCTTGCCCAGGTTGTCATCGCTCACCGCCATCATGGCGTTGAGGTTTTCCAGCATCACGCGGAAATCGTGGTTGAAACGCTGCGCGTCGCCGCGCTGGCTGAAGTCGCCGGCGGCGGCGGCGGCGGCCAGCTGCTTGATCTCGGCGTTGATGCGGCCCAGGTTGGCCTTGACCGTATCGACGGTGGTGGTCATGGCGGCCTTTTCGCCCGGATAGCGCGCCACGTCGCGGCTGAGGTCGCCCACGGCGTACTGCTGCACCACGTCCAGCACATCGTGCAGGGTCTGCACGTGGCTGCCGACCAGGGTGTTGGTTTCCTGCACCATCAGGCCGTATTCGCCGGGGAAGGCGGCGGCGTCGATGCGGTAGCTCAGCTCACCGCCATCGTGGCGGCGGGCCATTTCGCGCTGGGCGGTGATGACCGCGTGCAACTGCTGCTGCATGCGCGACATCGATTCGAGCAGGCGGCCCGGTTCGTCGTGCGGCTGCGGGCCGATATGGCTGTCCAGCTTGCCGCGTGCGATGCCTTCGGCCACGGCGGTGGCCTGCTTCAGCGGCAGGGCGATGCGGTTGCCGATGATCCAGCTCAGACCGAGCACGATCAGCACCAGCAGGCCGCCGGACAGCGCCATCACGCCGGTGAAGGCCCAGGCGTCGCTCTGCACGTCGTCCATGTAGACGCCGGTGGTGACCACCCACTTCCACGGCTCGTACATGCCGGCGTAGGTGATCTTGTCGATCAGGCCTTCCTTGCCGGGCTTGGTGGTCTGGTAGTAGGTGTAGCCGCCGCCGAGGCGGGCCATGCCGACCTGCAGGTAGTAGATCGGCACGCCGTCATCGGAGGTGTAGTCCTTCTGCACGGTGCCCACGCGCTTGGGCGCGAACGGGTGCATCAGCACGCGGTACTGGGTGTCCAGCACGTTGTAGTAGTCGGCATCGTTGTTGGCGCGCATGACTTCCAGCGCCTGCAGCGCGGCGGCCTTGGCGGCTTCTTCGGTGAGTTCGCCGGTACCGGCCAGGCGCTTGTAGTGGTCCAGCACGCCGTAGGTCAGTTCGACCTGGGTGCGCAGGGCGTCCTTGCGGGTCTCGGTCAGGTCCAGGTACTGCATGCGGGCGGCGATCACCGACAGCGCGATCACGCCGATCGCGATCATCAGCGTGAGCAGGTTGAGCTTGCGCCGGACGGAGAGGTTGCTGAAGTAGTGTTGCCAGCGATGCAGGAGGTTCATGAAGCGGGACCAGGTCGAGACGGGCGGGCGGCGCCAGTACCGGCCACGGCGCGACCGGCCGTGACAGAACGGTTATCGGCCGGGGGCGGGGAGATTTGAGGGTGGCGCTATGAGCGTATTCAGGTTCCCCTGCAGCGGCGGCTGCTTCGCTGCCTGCGGCAGGCTTTTTAAGCAACAGCAACAGCAACAGCGGTTGGTCGGCTGTTTGTTGGTTTGGGGGAGGCGGGTCGGGGTGGGCAGGCGGAACACGCCGTTAACCCATCCATGGGGGCTCGTAGGCGCCATCCATGGCGCCTGCGGTCCCGCCTGCCCACCCCGACCCGCCTCTTCATGCATCGCGGCGGCGGACGGCAGGAGCGTTTGTTGTTATCGGGTGGGGAATTGGGGTCAGAGCCCATTTCCTTTGGAAAAGGGATCCGACCCCCGGGGCGGGATGCAGGCTGGGTGGGGTCAGATCCCTTTTCCAGCGGAAAAGGGCTCTGACCCCTCAGAGACCCCGCAGCGTGCAGCTGTTGCTCTTGCTCTTCTTTCTTCAATCCGGGGTGGACGCGCGGGGAACTGTCCGAGGCCGGGTGGGTGGGTTGCGCAGGGGCGCAGGCGCCATGGATGGCGCCTACGAGCTTACATGGACGTACTTGCAGCGTCCCCTGCGCGGCCCACCCACCCGGCCACCCCACGAAGCCCAGCACAAGAGCGTCCACCCCGAGGGGCTTCGCCGTTGGCTGGATCTATGGATACCCCGCAAACGAAAACGCCCCGGCACGGGCCAGGGCGTCTTCGGAATGCTGGGGTCAGCGCCCTTTTTCGGTGGAAGAGGGATCCGACCCCGGGCAGGAATCAGAACTCCTGCCAGTCACCGTCGGCCAGCTCGGTGGCCATCGGGCGACCGCCGGTGCTGCGACGGGCCGGTGCGGCGGCTGCGACCGGTGCGGCCGGTGCTGCTGCACGCGGTGCCGGGGCGCGCGGGGCGGCCACGGCTTCGGATTCGTCCAGCACGAAGATCGAGACGGCTTCGCTCAGGTGACCGGCCTGTTCTTCCATGGCGCGGGCAGCGGCCGTGGCTTCTTCCACCAGCGCGGCGTTCTGCTGGGTGGTTTCGTCCATCTGCACCACGGTCTGGTTGACCTGCTCGATGCCGGCGCTCTGTTCCTGCGACGCTGCGGAGATCTCGGCCATGATGTCGGTCACGCGCTGCACCGAGGCGACGATCTCGCCCATGGTGGCGCCTGCCTTGTGCACCAGTGCCGAACCGTCGCTGACCTTGCCGACCGAGTCATCGATCAGGCCCTTGATTTCCTTGGCGGCAGCGGCCGAACGCTGGGCCAGGGTGCGCACTTCGCTGGCGACCACGGCGAAACCACGGCCCTGTTCACCGGCACGCGCGGCTTCCACGGCGGCGTTCAGTGCCAGGATGTTGGTCTGGAACGCGATGCCGTCGATGACGCTGATGATCTCGGCGATCTTCTTCGACGAGGCTTCGATGGCCGACATGGTGGTGACCACCTGGCCGACCACTTCACCGCCCTGCGAAGCAACGCCGTGCGCGCCGATGGCCAGCTGGTTGGCCTGGCGGGCGTGTTCGGCGTTCTGGCGCACGGTGGAGGTCAGTTCCTCCATCGAGGCGGCGGTTTCTTCCAGGTTGGCGGCCTGCTGCTCGGTACGGCGCGACAGGTCGCTGTTGCCCGAGGCGATTTCGCCGGCGGCCGAGCTGATCGCGCGGCTGGACTGCTTGATGCGGGTGACGATTTCGCTCAGCTGCGCGGCGGTGGCGTTGGCATCGTCACGCATGCGGGCGAACACGCCCTGGTAGTCGCCGTGCATGCGCACGGTCAGGTCGCCCTGCGACAGCGCGGCCAGCAGGCCGGAAATCTGCTCGATGCTGCCGGCGTTGGCGTCCAGCAGGCCGTTGATCTGCTGGGCCAGCTGCAGGAAGAAACCTTCCTTGCCGTCGGCATCGATGCGGCCGGACAGGTCGCCGGCGGCGGCCTGGGCGATCACGCGCGCCACTTCGGCTTCCACCTGCGATTCCTGGGTGCGGTCACGCCATTCCACCACGTAGCCGACGGTGTCGCCGTCTTCATTGCGGATGGTCGATACGACCTGGGCAAACTGTGCATCGCCGTACTGCATCGGGCGACGCGCCACGCCATGCTGCTTCAGGTTGGCCAGCAGGGTGTGGTCCATCTCGCCGCGGTGTTCCAGCACGGTCACCGGCTTGCCGATCAGCGACGCCTGGGCGTCGAAGTCGGGCAGGTCGCGGCGCAGCTCGTCCTGGTACTGCGACAGGGTCTGCTGCAGCGCGCGGTTGCTGTAGACGATGGTGTTGTTCGGGTCGGTCAGGTACACGCCGGTGGAGCTGTAGTCCAGGGCGGTACGGATACGCAGGTTCTCGCGGGCCACGGCGGCATCGGTTTCGATGCGCTCGCGCAGGTCGCGCTGCATGCGCTGCATGGCCTGCATCAGCTCGCCCACTTCGTCCTGGCGGCTGACATCGATATGTCCATCCAGCTTGCCGCCGGCCACGTCGTTGGCCACGGATACGGCGCCACGCACGCTGCCCACCAGGGCGCGGGCAAACAGCCAGACCAGGACCAGGCCCAATGCGGCGCCACCCAGCAGGGCGATGACGGTCAGCACGGCCGAGGCCGAGTAGGTGCTCGAGGCCTCTTCGCGGGCGGCGCGGGCCAGGCGGTTGTCCTCGGCGATCAGTGCTTCCAGCGAGGCGGTGGCCTTGCGGTGCTTGGTGCGGGTTTCGCCGACGAAGGTATCGATGGCGTCGTCCGGCAGGTCCAGTTCCAGCATTTCAGACACGCTGTCGTAGGACGTCAGCGCGTCCTTCCAGTCGTTGGCGAACGTTTCAAACAGCTTTTTCTGCTGCGGGTTGTCGATCAGCCCGGGATAGGTCTTGATCGCCTTGTCCAGGTTGGTGCGCAGCTCGGCCACGCGCCCATGGGCCTCGGCCTTCACTTCGGCACTGGCGCGCACCAGCTGCTGGTACTCGGAATTGCGGATTTCGCCGATCATGCCGCGCATCTCGCCCGCCAGGCGGATGCTCTCCATGCGCGAGCCGGCCAGCTCGGTGGTGACGTTGTTCAGCGAGTGCAGGCCGCGATAGGCGACGATGCCCTGCAGCAACATCACCAGCAGGAGGACACCGAAGGTCAGCATGAGCTTCGGCATCAGTTTCAGATTGTTGATCCACGGCATGGGCGTTGCGATCTCCATAGGCAGACGCGCGCGGGCATCGGGCCCGCTTGCAGCAACCACGCCGACCAGCGGCCGGCGTGGCAGGACGGACAGCGGATTACTTGATGTTGGCCAGCTTCAGGCTGGACGGCGAGCTGACTTCGATTTCAGCGCGCGAGGCGTCGCGCTGGATCTTGCCGATCACGCAGACGGTCTTGCCTTCCAGCGTTTCCAGCGGGAAGCTGAACTTGCCGCGGTTCTCGCCGGCGATACGTGCCGAGAAGGTGTGGCGCGGGAATGCACCGCCCATGTACAGGAAGGTCGGCTGACCTTCGGAACCTTCGGCGTAACGGGCCTTTTCGACCTTGCCGCAGACCATGCCGTCCTTGCCGACCTGGCGCGGGGCCAGTTCCGGCGGAATCATGTCGGCCGACTGGGCGAAGGCAGAAGCAGCAGTGGTGGCCAGCAGGGCAGCCGAAACGAACACAAGCAGGGACTTCATCGAGGTGATTCTCCGGGGATGGTGTGGACAGACGATCCGGGCTGATGCGCTCCTGCGCACCCGGCTTCTGTCCCCCTATCGGCAAGCTGACGGGGAACTGAAGGGGACGTTTGTCGAATTGTGAAAAACGCCCGTTTCCTTAGGCCGCCGCGTCTTCCAGCAGGGCTGCCTGGCCCATGTCGGCGCTGTCGAGCAGGGTTTCGATGTCCAGCAGGATGAGCATGCGGTCGTCCTGGGTGCCGATGCCGGAGATGAAGCGGGTGTCCACCGCGGCACCGAATTCCGGGGTCGGGCGGATCTGTTCGGCGGCCAGCGGAATGACGTCGGAGACGCTGTCCACCACGATGCCGACCACGCGGTCTTCCACGTTCAGCACGATCATCACGGTAAAGGCGTCGTAGCGCGCGTTTTCCAGGCGCAGCTTCAGGCGCAGGTCGATGACCGGCACGATGGTGCCGCGCAGGTTGATCACGCCCTTGATGTAGTCCGGGGCATCGGGCACACGGGTGACCGCGTCGTAGCCGCGGATTTCCTGCACCTTGAGGATGTCAACGCCGTAGTGCTCGGCGCCGAGGGTGAAGCTGAGGAATTCGCCACCGGCGCTGGCGGTGGAGCTGGTCTTGTCGTTCATCGAGGGTCCTGGTTCGGCCGGTAGTCCCGGTGTCAGCCTCGATATCGGCCCCGCGGCGGGGGACTTTAGCTGGGGTCCTGCGCCATCCACGCATGGCGTGGATCTACTGGGCAGGCCATCCACGCATGGCGTGGACGCGCCGGTAGCGCCGGGCCATGCCCGGCGAAGCGTCATGGATCCGCCGGGCATGGCCCGGCGCTACCTTAAAGCTCGCCGTTCTGGCGCGCCTTGCGCTGGCGGTCGATGCGGAAGATGTAGCGCTGGATGGCGCTATCGCCGCCGCGCGGCAGGTCGTCGAAGCGCATGCCGATCCGCTTCACCTCGATACCGTTGGGCTGGCGCTGCGGCAGCATGTTGCACACCACCAGGCTGATCGGCAGGTCCGGGCCGTCGGGCATGGATAGGGTGGCGGCGTAGCGCTTCTGCAGGGTGAACAGCGCGCAATCACTGGGCACGGTGATGGCCAGGCCGCCGCCACTGATGTCCACCACCCGCATCGACAGGGCGTCGGCACCGGCTTCACCGGCGGCCAGGCTCAGCTGCGGCGAGTCGGTGATGGGGGTTTCCAGGCGGTACAGCTCGCGGCGCTGCAGGTGCACCAGCTCGTCGGGCAGGTGGGCGCGGAAGGCGACGTGGCCGTCGTTGTCCACGCGTTCCAGTGCCTGCAGGCGGAACCGCACCAGTACCCGTTCCAGCTGGGCAAAGCACAGCAGGTGGTCGGCCTGCTCGGCGGCGCGGTTGGATGCTTCCTGCGGACTGCCGTCCAGCAGCAGGGTGTCTTCGTCCTCGTCGATATCGAGCAGGGCGGTGGGGAAAGAACGATCGCGCCCGTCGATGTGGGCGTTGATCAGGGAACGCTGGTCGATCAGCGAGCGCAGCAATTGGCGCAGCTGGCGGGGATTGCGGACCAGGAACCGCTCGTCGGCGGCGTCAGCCGCGTGGGTGTCACTCAATGCAATGTCGTGGCCGTCGGACATGGAATCTTGGGTCTGGGGCGGGCGCCAGCGCGTGTTGGCGCGCGGCTTACTGGGGGTATCGGCCGCGCGCCGGGAATATGTAGCCCCGCATCGACCCGCCAGGATCAGCTGGGAAGGCGGGACACGGATCGTCGCACCGGATCGAGGCTGCGCACGGGGCGCTGCTCGTGCAGCTGGAAGCGTGCCACGGCGTGCGCCAGCACCTGTGCCTGCTCGCTCATGCCCTGGGTGGCGTGGGCCGAGGCTTCCACCAGTGTGGCGTTCTGGCGCGTGTTGGCATCCATCTGGGCGATGCTCTGGTTGACCTGTTCGATACCCGCGCTTTGTTCCTGCGACGCCGCCGAGATCTCGCCCATGATGTCGGTCACCCGCTGCACCGAGGCGACGATCTCACCCATGGTGTCGCCGGCACGCCGCACCAGGGTCGAGCCTTCGTCGACCTTGCCAACCGAGTCGGCGATCAGGCCCTTGATCTCTTTGGCCGCCGCCGCCGAGCGCTGGGCCAGGGTGCGTACTTCGCTGGCGACTACGGCGAAGCCGCGGCCCTGGTCGCCGGCGCGGGCCGCTTCCACGGCGGCGTTCAGCGCCAGGATGTTGGTCTGGAACGCAATGCCATCGATGACCGCGATGATGTCGGCGATCTTTCGTGATGCGGCCTCGATCGCGCCCATGGTGCTGACCACCTGGCTCACGACGTCGCCGCCCTGGTGCGCCACGCTGGCCGCGCCGCTGGCCAGTTGGTTGGCCTGGCGGGCGTGTTCGGCGTTCTGGCGGACGGTGGCGGTCAGTTCTTCCATGGTGGCCGCGGTTTCTTCCAGGCTGGCCGCCTGCTGCTCGGTGCGGTCGGCCAGGTGGTCGTTGCCCTGCGCGAGGTTGGCCGCAGCGCCGGTCAGGCTGCCGGACGCGGTCTGGATGCTGCCGACGATCGTGGTCAGTTGCGCGATGGTGCTGTTCGCATCATCGCGGATGCGTGCATAAACGCCCTGGAACTCGCCCTGCATGTGTACGGTCAGGTCGCCGCGTGACAGCGCGGACAGCAGCTGCGAGATCTGCTCGATGCTGGAGGCGTTGGCGTCCAGCAGGCCGTTCAGCCGCTGCGCCAGCTGCAGGAAGAAGCCTTCCTTGCCGGCCGTGGCCACGCGCTGGCTGAAATCGCCCTGCGCGGCGGCTTCGACGATGCGGCCCAGTTCTTCTTCCACCTGCAGTTCGAGGGTGCGGTCGGCCCATTCCACCACGAAGCCCTGGCGCTCGCCTTCGTCGCTGATGATCGGGTTGATGATCAGGCGCATGCTGCGGCCGCCGACGCGGATCTGCGCGCGCCACGTGCCGCTCAGCTCGTCCAGCAGCCGTGCCTGGTGGGCCGGGTTGCGGTGGAAGATGTCGATGTTGCGGCCGATCAGGTCGGCGGCGTTGAACTGCGGCAGGTCCCGGCGCAGGTCGGCTTCGGCAGCGGCGAGCATTCGCTGCAGCGGCCGATTGACGAACACGATGTTGCGATCGCGGTCGGCAATCATGACGTTGGTGGTGACATCGTCCAGTGCGGTGCGGATGCGCAGCGATTCGCGCGCAGTGTGCTGTTCGGTCGCGCGCCGCTGCAGCAGTCGGGCGCCGGTCTGCACCAGCGCGGCGGCCAGTGAATCGCGCGGAAACTGCGCCGCCTGCAGGTGCTCCGGCATCGGCTGGTCGTCGGCCAGGCCGCGCGCCAGCTGCGCCAGCTGCTGTGGGTCATGCCCCAGCAGCAGCAACTGGCGGCGCATCTGCACGGCCATCAGGCTGAGCAGTCCGGCTTCCACCACCACATACAGGGCGTGCAGGGCCAGCGTGCCCAGCCCGCTGCCGGCGGCGAACACCGGATAGGGCAGGCCGCGCACCTGCAGCGCATAGAACAGCACGTGATGCACGGCGATGGCCGTGGCCGCCACGACGATCGGCAGCCAGTCGCGGTAGTACAGCAGCAGCGCAATCAGCACGATCACCGTGAAGTGTGTTTCCAGCTGGCCGTGCGTCTGGTAGATGAGCGTGGCCGAAAGCACCATCCAGGCCAATGCGACGGTGCAGCGGCTGAGCCGGGTGCCCGGCAGCCAGTGCACCTGCAGCGCGGTGACCAGCAGGGCGGGCAGGGCAACACCCAGCCACGGGGCCCATTGCCCGCTGCGCGCGGCCAGCACCAGCGAAGCCAGCACCAGGCCGGCGGTGACCACCAGGAACAGGCGGTCGGCGGTGGTGGACAGGGTGCGCAGGAACGGCAGCGATGCAGGGTCGACGCGCGATGCATGAGGGGCAGAGGTTGCGTGCATGCACTACTCCTTGAGGCAGGGGCAAGGGGTGGCGAGGATCACGGGGTCCTGCGGGCTTGCCAGCAGGTGGTTCACCAGCGGCGCGGCCGCAGGGCGGGCGCCGCCGCAGCCGGCGTCCAGCCGGGCGGGGCCGGCATAGACCAGCCGCTGCCGGTGCAGGACCAGCCAATCGAACGGCAGGGGCAGGGTGCTGGTCTGTATCGCGCTGCCAGCGGGCAGTACCTCCTGTCCATCACAGGGGCAGCGGTCGGGCAGGCGCAACAGCAGCGGCTGCTGGCTGCTGGCGGCCAGTACGTCGTGCGGCAGTTGCGCCAGCAGATCGCGGGCATTCCAGCTGCCCGGTTCAGGGGCCGCGGCGCGCGACTGCGTCCACAGCAGGGGCAGGGTCCAGCCCAGCCACAGCGCCACTACCAGCATCCCGGCCAGCGGGCGCCAGTCACGAACCGGTTTCGCAGGGGCAGTAGGGCGGGCGGACATGGGTGTGCACGCGTTGGGCCGTAGTTCGTTAGCGGCCGGGGCGGCGTGAAGCTGAAGGGCTATCGCGTCGCGGCGCCGGGGCAGGCCCGGCACCGGTGTTGTAGCGCCGAGCCATGCTCGGCTGCCGCTGGGCAAAGGCGCCGGGCAGAACCCGGCGCCAGCACTCAGAACTCCTGCCAATCACCCTCACCGGCCAACGCCGGCTGCGGTGCCGCCTTGCGCGCACGCGGCACCGGCGCAACGGGTGCGCTGGCCGCCTTGCGCGGGGCAGGCGCTGGTGGCGCTACGGCGCGGACCGCTGCACTGGCCGGGCCCGGGGTGGCCAGTCGGAACCGCGCGACCGCTTCACCCAGCTGTGCGGCCTGGTCTTCCATGGCACGCGCGGCGGCGGT
Source organism: Stenotrophomonas sp. Steno-C17 (assembly GCF_056393165.1). Lineage (NCBI taxonomy): Bacteria > Pseudomonadati > Pseudomonadota > Gammaproteobacteria > Lysobacterales > Lysobacteraceae > Stenotrophomonas > Stenotrophomonas sp. Steno-C17. Next base: position 51,175 of record NZ_JBWJPD010000007.1, on the reverse strand, counting down.
GGCTTCTTCCACCAGCGCAGCATTCTGCTGGGTGGTTTCGTCCATCTGCACTACGGTCTGGTTGACCTGTTCGATGCCCGCGCTCTGTTCCTGCGAGGCGGCGGAGATCTCGGCCATGATGTCGGTCACGCGCTGCACCGAGGCGACGATCTCGCCCATGGTGGCGCCGGCCTGGTGGACCAGTGCCGAGCCTTCGTTGACCTTGCCGACCGAATCGTCGATCAGGCCCTTGATCTCCTTGGCTGCGGCGGCCGAACGCTGGGCCAGGGTGCGCACTTCGCTGGCCACCACGGCGAAACCACGGCCCTGTTCACCGGCACGCGCGGCTTCCACGGCGGCGTTCAGCGCCAGGATGTTGGTCTGGAAGGCGATGCCGTCGATCACGCTGATGATCTCGGCGATTTTCTTCGACGAGGCTTCGATGGCCGACATGGTGGTCACCACCTGGCCGACCACTTCACCGCCCTGCGAGGCGACACCGTGCGCGCCGATGGCCAGCTGGTTGGCCTGGCGGGCGTGTTCGGCGTTCTGGCGCACGGTGGAGGTCAGTTCCTCCATCGAGGCAGCGGTTTCTTCCAGGTTGGCGGCCTGCTGCTCGGTACGGCGCGACAGGTCGCTGTTGCCGGAGGCGATCTCGCCGGCGGCGAGGGTGATGCTGGAGGTGCTGGCCTGGATCTGGCCGACGATCTGGGTCAGCTGGGCGACCGTGGTGTTGGCATCGTCGCGCATGCGGGCGAACACACCGTTGAACTGGCCGTCCATGCGCGCCGTCAGGTCGCCCTCGGCGATGGCCTGCAGCAGCGTGGACAACTGGCCCAGGTTGCCATCGGCGACCTGCATCATGGTGTTCAGGTTGTCGATCATGGCGCGGAAGTCATGCGCGAAGCGATCGGCGTCGCCGCGCTGGCTGAAATCGCCCGCGGCCGCGGCGCTGGCCAGCTGCTGGATCTGCGTGTTGATGGCCAGCAGGCTGGACTTGGCCGCATCCATGGCTTCGTGCAGGAACGCACGGGTGCCCGGCAGGCGCCGCGCATCTTCGGTCAGGTTGCCGCCGGCGTACTGGTTCAGCACGTCGATGGCATCGCGGATCGCATCGAGGTGTTCGAAGATGACGGTGTTGATGCCGCTGGCCAGCTGGCCGTACACGCCCGGGAAATCTTCCGGAATGCGGTGGCTGATATCCGGACCGGCGTGCATCTGTGCCATCAGCTGGGTCTGTTCGGAGAAGCGCCGCAGCATGGCGGTCATTTCGCTGGTGGCGGCCAGCATGCGGCCGGCCTCGTCATTGCTGGTGGCCTGGGTGGTCACGCTCAGATCGCCGCGCGAGACCGCCTGGATGGCATGCACGGCCTTGCCCAGCGGACCGGTGACGGCGCGCGAGATCACTACCGCCAGCGCCGCAGCGACCAGCGACAGCAGCACGATGCAGCTGATGATGGCGATGATGCTGTTGCGATGGGTGGCGTTGGCGGCGTCGATCTTGCCCTGCATCTGCGTGGTGAGATACGCGCTGAGCGCCTTCATGTCTTCGAAGGCCTTGCGCCGCAGCGGGCGCGACTGCTCGTCGGAGACCTGCTGGGCCAGGGCCACATCGCCGGCGGTGGCAGCATCGCGCAGCTTGGCGTTGGCCGCGAAGTAGGCGTCCACGTCGGCCTGCACCGGCTGGTACAGGGCGCGTTCCTTCTCGCCCGAGGGCAGGGCGGCATAGGCGGCCAGCTGCTCGCGCACCACCTTGGCGGTGTCGGTCATGCGCGTGTTGTACTCGGCCACCTTTTCCGGCTTGTCCAGCATGCTCAGCTGGGCCAGTTCGTAGGTGCGGAATTCGCCCAGCTGCGAGCGCACTTCGCCCAGGTACTGCACGGACGGAATATCGTTGGTGGCCATGGCGCGCAGCTGCGCGTTGGCCTCGGACAGGCGCACCAGGGCAAACACGCCCAGGATGACGGTCATCAGGGTGGTCAGGGTGAACCCCACCGCCAGCTTGCGGGCGATGGGCAGATCGTGGAACCACTTCATGCAGGGTGCTCCGGATGGGCAGGTGCCGGCGCGGGTGCGGCGGCGTAGGGGGTGGTTGCAGGAGGGAACGGTCGTGCCGGTGGGGGGGCGGTGAAAGCCGTCAAAGCGAGATAGCGGCGCTGCGCGCGGGGACTTTATGGACGGATGTCACATTCGCTGGCGTAGGGAAGATCGCCTGCAGGCCTTGTGGGGCGGGGGCCTTGGGGTGTGGGGGTGGTTGCGGGGGAAACCAGCTGCCGGACGGGTGTCACAGTGGTGGGGTCAGAGCCCTTTTCTGCGAAAAGGGATCTGACCCCAGGAAAAAGGGATCTGACCCCAGGAAAAAGGGATCTGACCCCAGGAAAAAGGGATCTGGCGCCGGAAACAGAACCGCCGCCCGGGTGGGCGGCGGTGGGGTAACGCACGGCGCTGTGGGCGGTGGTCAGGCGGCCTGCGGCATCCGCAGCGAGCGCACCAGCCCGCCGATGTCCACGATCAGCGCCACGCGGCCATCGCCGAGGATGGTGGCGCCCGATACACCGCCGATGCGACGGTAGTTGTTCTCGATGTTCTTGACGACCACCTGCTGCTGGCCGACCAGTTCGTCCACTTCCAGTGCGATCTTCTGGCCATCGCCTTCCACCACCACCACCAGCGATTCGCTGTTGGCGCGGCGGTTGCCGTAACCGTAGTACTCGGTGAGCGACAGGATCGGCAGGTACTCGCCGCGCACGCGCAGTACACGGCCTTCGCCGGCCATGCTGCGGATGTCTTCCGGCTGCGGCTGCAACGCTTCCAGCACGTAGGCCAGCGGCAGGATCAGCGTTTCGCCGGCCACCGCCACGGTCATGCCGTCCAGGATCGCCAGGGTCAGCGGCAGGCGGATCAGCGTGCGGGTGCCGCTGCCCAGGCTGCTTTCGATCTGCACTTCGCCACCCAGCGCCTGGATGTTGCGGCGGACCACGTCCATGCCCACGCCGCGGCCGGACAGGTCGGTGACCGCATCGGCGGTGGAGAAGCCGGGCTGGAAGATGAGATCCCACACCTGCGAATCGGTGGGGTTGTCGGGCACGCTCAGGCCGCGTTCGTGGGCCTTGGCCAGGATCTTGTCGCGGTTCAGGCCGCGGCCATCGTCGCTCACTTCAATCACGATGTGACCGCCCTGGTGCGAGGCCGCCAGGGTGATGGTGCCGGTCTCGTCCTTGCCCGCGCCGCGACGCACATCGGGCATTTCCAGGCCGTGGTCGATGGAGTTGCGCACCAGATGGACCAGCGGATCGGCGATCTTCTCGATCAGGCCCTTGTCCAGTTCGGTGCCTTCACCGATGGTGCGCAGGCGCACCTGCTTGCCCAGGCGGCTGGACAGATCGCGCACCAGGCGCGGGAAGCGGCGGAACACCGCGTCCACCGGCAGCATGCGCACGCCGATCACCGCTTCCTGCAGGTCGCGGGTGTTGCGCTCAAGCTGGTCCAGGCCGGCGAACAGACGCTCGGCGTGTACCGGGTCGATGGCGTTGGAGACCTGCTTCAGCATGGCCTGGGTGATGACCAGTTCGCCGACCAGGTTGATCAGTGCGTCGACCTTGTCCACGCTGACGCGGATCGAGGTTTCGGCTTCCGCCGCAGCCGGCGTGGCTGCAGCGGCGGCAGGTGCGGATGGTGCCGCGGGTGCGGCAACCGCGCTGGCGGCGGGCGCCGCCGGTGCCTGGGTGGCCAGGCTGGGCGGGGCGGCAGGACGGATGTCCAGTTCGCAGTCGTCCAGCACCCAGGCAAAGGTGTCTTCGATCTTGCTGCGCGGTACCTTGCCGACCAGGCCCAGGTCCCAGGCCAGGTGCGCTTCCAGCGGGTCCAGCTGGGCAAAGCCCGGCAGGCGATCCATCCGGGCAGCAACCTGCAGCGAGCCCAGGTGTTCCAGCTCACGGATGATGCGCAGCGGGTCATTGCCGCTCATGAACAGCGACGGTGCCGGGGTGAAGCCGATCTGCCAGGCTTCAGGAGTGTCATCGACCGCAGCGGCCGCCGCGACCGGGGCGCTGGCCGCGGCCTGCCCCGACAGCACCGCTTCCAGGCGTGCCTTCACCGCTGCCACCGCAGCCGGATCGGCCGCCTGGCCATGTTCGGCTTCACGCAGCAGTGCGCGCAGCACGTCCACCGAAGACAGCATGGCGTCCACGGCCGTGGCTTCCAGGGCCCGCTTGCCGGCGCGCAGCTCATCGAGCAGGGTTTCCAGCACGTGGGTCAGGCTGGCGATGGTGTCGAAACCGAAGGTGCCGGCGCCGCCCTTGATGGAGTGGGCGGCACGGAACACCGAGTTGATGATTTCCGGATCCTGTTGCCCCGATTCCAGGGCCAGCAGCCCGGCCTCCATGGCGTCGAGGCCTTCGCGGCTCTCCTCGAAGAAGGTGGCGTGGAAGCGTTGCAGGTCCATGCTCATGGCAGAGGTAATCCGGAAACGTGGGGAAGGGGCGGTTCAGCAGTGCCGGGCGATCAGCCCAGCACCTTCTGTACGGTGGCGACCAGCTGTTCGGGGTTGAACGGCTTGACCAGCCAGCCGGTGGCGCCGGCGGCCTTGCCTTCGGACTTCTTGTCCGCGGCCGATTCGGTGGTCAGCATCAGCATCGGGGTGAACTTGTAGTCCGGCAGCTGGCGCAGTTCACGGATCAGGCTGATGCCATCCATGTTCGGCATGTTGACGTCGGTCACCACCGCGTTGAAGCGCTGGCCCTTGGCGCGGCCCAGGGCCACGGCGCCGTCTTCGGCTTCTTCGACGGAAAAACCGGCCGAGGTGAGGGCGAAGGAAACCATCTGGCGCATTGACGCCGAATCGTCCACCACCAAGATACGTGCGCTCATGCAGCGTTCTCCACAGATTTCAGGTTGTCATGGGGTACGTCCAGGCCTAGGGCCTGGGTGACGCCCAACAGGCGTGCGGCGTCACGGAAGGTTGCGGTGCAACCGTGGAAGCCGGTGTCCAGCCCGGCCTCGCGGCGGGCCTGCACGAAGGCGCACAGCACCTGCACGCTGGCGGTATGGATGCGGCCGACCTGGCTTGCGTCCAGGGTCAGCTCGCCAGCTTCCGCCACCAGCGGCGAAAGGCGGTTCTTGAGCTCGGTGCTGCTCTCGATGCCGAGATCATCACCCAGTTCGACAGTGCTCATGATTGCTCCGGACAAACGGTTCCGAGATCCATAACGGCACACCGGCGGGGTTCTTTAGGGTTGTTTCGGCGGTAGGGCCATCCACGCGTGGCGTGGATCTACCGGGGCGATCATTGTGTTGATCGCCCCGGACAATGCCGGCGTGTAGATCCACGCCATGCGTGGATGATGTTCGGTAGATCCACGCCATGCGTGGATGGGGGATCACCCCAACAAACGGGTCGCGTCGAGCAGGATCATCGGCCGCTGGCCAATACGCGCCACGCCGCGGAACAGGTCGTTGGAAATCTGGCAGATGCGGGCGGTGTCGGGCGGTTCGATCTGCGAATCGGTGAGGTTGGCCACGTCTTCCACGGCCGATACGCGCAGACCCAGGATCTCGCCGTTCTCTTCCAGCACCACGATGCGGGTCTGCGCATCGTCCTCGGCGGTGGTGGTGCCCAGGTGCAGGCCCAGGTCCATCACCGGCACCACCTGGCCACGCAGGTTCATGATGCCCAGCATGGCCGGTGCGGTGCCGCGCAGCGGCAGCAGGGGCACGGGCAGCACCACTTCCTGCACCTTCAGCAGTTCCAGTGCGTAGGCCTGCACGCCGCAGCGCAGGCGCAGCCAGCGCGAGGTGCGCTCACCGGCGCGGCGGGCCTGCGGGTGTGGGCTGCTGGCCGGCTGGTGGGCCTGCGATTGCAGTTCCTGCCAGCTCGATGGGCGGTTGCCGGCGGGGGCGTTGACGGCCACGCGCGGCGGCGGCGCCACTGCGGCGCGGGCGACCGGTACCGGGGCGACTGCGGCGGCCGGAAGAACCGGCGCCACCGTTGCAGGGGCAGGCACGGCCACCGTTTCGCCTTCTGCCGCCGCTTCGAACGCGGCCTGCAGGGCAGGGCTGTCGATGTGCGCCAGGGCATGGCTGTCGGCGCTGTCGGTTTCGTAGATCACTTCGTCCGGCAGATCGTCCCAGGTCGGTTCGGGGCCGGCCGGCGCGATGGCGGGTTCGGGCGCCGCTGCGCTCGCCGGGGGTGGCTCGGCGCTACCGTCGGTGTCTCCGGTTTCGTAGATCACTTCGGCCGGCAGGTCGTCCCAGGTGGGCTCGCGTTCGGGCGCCGCTGCGCTCGCCGGGGGTGGCCCGGCGCTGCTGTCGGCGTCTCCGGTTTCGTAGATCACTTCGGCCGGCAGGTCGTCCCAGGTGGGCTCGCGTTCGGGCGCCGCTGCGCTCGCCGGGCGTGGCCCGGCGCTACCGTCGGTGTCTTCGGTTTCGTAGATCACTTCGGCCGGCAGATCGTCCCAGGTCGGCTCGCGTTCGGGCGCGGCCACGGCCACGGCATCGAAGGCGGCCTCCAGCGCTGCGCTGTCGCTCTGCGCGACCGCCGCAACGTCTTCGGTTTCGTAGATCACTTCAGCCGGCAGATCGTCCCAGGTCGGCTCGCGTTCGGGCGCGGGCGCGGCGACGGGCGCCGGCGCCACGATGGCCTCGCCCAGCAGCTCGTCCAGATAGTCGTCCAGCACACCGGTGGTGGTCATGCCGCCTGCTCCAGTGCGCGCTCGTCCTCACCCAGGATCCAGTTGAGGGCGCGGCGGTAGGCCGCCAGGCCGCGGCCCGGGTAGTCCTCGCCCACGCTGGGCAGGGTCAGGCCGGCGGCGTTGCTGATGCGCGTATCCAGCGGAATGGCGTCTTCCCAGGCGCGGCCGGCATGGCGGTCCTGCATGCTGCGCAGCGATTCGTTGCCGGCGCGGGTGCGGCGGTCGAACAGGGTCGGCAGGATCGAGATCGGCAGCGGGCGGCGGCGCGAGCGCTCGACCATTTCACCGGTGCGGACCATGCCGTCCAGCCCATGCAGGGCCAGCGGTTCGGCCTGGGTGGGAATGATCAGGCGGTCGGCGGCGGCCAGGGCGTTGATCATCAGCAGCCCCAGGGTGGGCGCGCAGTCCAGCAGGATGTAGTCATGCTGGCCCTGGTGGCGGGCCAACGCATTCTGCAGGGCCAGGCCCAGTCCGGGCTGGTTGGCACTGCGGCGTTCCAGCGTGGCCAGCGAGGCCTGCGCGCAGACGTAATCCAGGCCGGTGATCGGGCTGGGGTGGCAGAGCGTGGCCAGATCGGCCGGTGGTGCGCCGAACAGTTCCAGCACGCCGGCCGGCGCCGGCTCGACCGGCACGCCGAAGGCGCGGGTAAGCGAGGCGTGCGGATCCAGGTCGATCAGCAGGACCCGGTGGCCGAGCGCGGCCAGGCCGCGACCGAGGGCGAGGGTGGTGGTGGTCTTGCCGACTCCGCCCTTCTGGTTGGCGACTGCCCAGATGCGCATCGGATTACTCCTTCATTGCAGGGGGAACGGCGGCGCCGACGTGGCTGCCTGCCGACACCGGCGGCAACTGCACCGGTGCAAGGGGGGAAGGGGGCGCCGGACGCGCGGTTGCGGCAGCGGTGGTGCTGCCCGCAGGCGCGGCGGCATCGGTCTGGCCGGTGGCGGCGTTCAGGCGTTCGCCCAGCGGGTCCACCGCATGGCTGGTGTCGGCCAGGATGATGACCATGACCCGGCGGTTGCGGTTGCGGCCCTGCGCGCTGTCATTGGCATCGCGCGGGCGGAACTGGCCGTAGCCGACCATGGCCAGGCGCGAGGGCTGCACACCCTGGTCGGCGAACAGGTGGACCACGCTGGCGGCGCGGCCGGCCGACAGCTCCCAGTTCGACGGGAAGGTGGCGGTGGCGATGGGTACGTTGTCGGTGTGGCCTTCCACGCGCACGCTGTTGGGCACATCGCGCAGCACCTCGGCCAGGCTGGCCAGGGTCTGCCGTGCATGCACGTCCAGCGCCGCCGAGCCGGTGGGGAACAGGATGTCACTGTTGATCTCCACCTCGATCCACAGTTCGGTGCGGCGCACGCTGATCATGCCGCGGTCGATCAGCGGCGACAGCGCGGCGGTCAGGCGATCGGCAATGCTGCTGAGCTGGCGCTCGGCGCGGGCGATCTGTTCCTGGTTGTGCACCGACACTGGCATGCGCATCTGCGAGGCCATCGACGGCAGCAGGGTGGGGTCGTGCGAGGGCGCCGGCGCGGAAGGGCCGACCTTGGTGCCGGACTTGATGACCGACGGGCTGTCCCAGCCGCCACCCTGCACCTGCTTGTTGCCCACCTGCACCGGGTTGATGGTGCGCGGGGCGCCGCCGAAGGCATCGGTCAGCGCATCGGCCATGATGCGGTACTTGCCCTCGTTCACCGAGGAAATGGCGTACATCACAACGAAGAATGCCAGCAGCAACGTCATCAGATCGGCATAGGGGATCGCCCATGCTTCATGGTTGGCGTGCTCTTCGTGGTGCTTGCGGCGGGCCATGTCAGTGCAGGAAGCCGGAAAGGTTGGTTTCGATGTTGCGCGGGTTCTCGCCCTGGGCGATCGAGATCAGGCCTTCGATGACCATTTCGCGGTCGCGCGAGTTGTGTGCGATCACGCCCTTCAGCTTGGCCGCGATGGGCAGGAACAGCAGGTTGGCCGAGGCGATGCCGTAGATGGTGGCGGTGAACGCGGCGGCGATGCCGTGGCCCAGCTTGCTGGGGTCGGCCAGGTTCTTCATGACCGCGATCAGGCCCAGCACGGCGCCGATGATGCCCAGCGTGGGTGCGTAGATGCCCATGGCTTCGAATACCTTGGCGCCGGCCTGGTCCTGGTGCTCCTGGCTGCCCAGTTCGATTTCCAGCATGTGCCGGATCGACTCGGGCTCCACCCCGTCCACCAGCAGCTGCAGGCCCTTGCGCAGGAACGGATCGCGCTGTGCTTCGACCTGCGATTCCAGGCCCAGCAGGCCCTGGCGGCGGGCGATGTTGCTCCATTCCACGATCTGCTGGATCAGTTCGCGACGGTCGCTGTGCGGCGGGCGCACGACCCAGCGCACGATCTTGAAGGCATGCTTGAACACGGCCGGCGCGGTGTGCAGCAGGATGGCGGCCACGGTACCGACGATGACGATCACAAAGGCGGCCGGCGACCACAGCGAGGCCAGGCCGGCGCCCTTCAGAATGCTGCCGCCGACCAGCGAGGCCAGGGCAAGGAAAAGTCCAATGAGGCTGAGTCTATCCATGGGTCCGGTATCGGCGTGTGTGAATGGGACTTGAGACACCGGTGGCGCGTGTACAGACGGTAGTCACAGTTTTCGGGGTGCCGGGCAGGGCCCGGCGGGCGTCATCTCAGGCCGTCCACGTCCAGGATCAGGGCCATGCGGCCATCGCCGATCAGCGTTGCACCGGCGTAACCACGCAGGCCGCGCAGGGCCTTGGGCAGCGGCTTGATGACCACTTCTTCGCGGCCACGCACCTGGTCTACCACCAGCCCGAAACGGGCCTCGCCGGCCTGCAGCACCACGATGGTCAGCAGGCTGGAGGCGGCCGGGGTGACATCCAGCCACTGCCGCAGATCGATCAGCGGCAGCGTGTGTGAACGGCGATCGAGCACGGCCCGCCCGTCGAACCAGCCCAGCGAGGTGCGCGGTGCATGCAGCACCTCCATCACGCGGGCCAGTGGCAGGGCGTAGACATCCTCGCCGGCCTGCACCAGCAGGGTCGGCAGGATGGCCAGGGTGAGCGGCACGCGGATCAGGAAGCGGCTGCCACGGCCCAGCTCGGACTGGATCTGGATCTGCCCGCTCAGTTCGCGGATGCGCGACTGCACCACGTCCATGCCCACGCCGCGGCCGGAAATATCGGTGACCTGCTGCTTGGTGGAGAAACCGGGCAGGAACACCAGGTGCAGGCATTCCTCGCTGCTCAGGCGGGCGGCGGCTTCCGGGTCGATCAGGCCCTTCTCGCGGGCTTTGGCGCGCAGCTTTTCCGGGTCGATGCCAGCGCCGTCGTCCTGCACTTCAATGCTGACGTAGTCGCCTTCCTGCTGTGCCGACAAACGCACATGGCCCATGCGCGGCTTGCCCTGCGCTTCGCGCAGGTCGGGCATTTCCACGCCATGGTCGATGGCGTTGCGCACCAGGTGCACCAGCGGATCGGCCAGCGCTTCCACCAGGTTGCGGTCCAGTTCGGTTTCGGCGCCGATCAGTTCCAGATCGACTTCCTTCTTCAACGAACGGGCCACATCGCGGGCCACCTTGGGGAAGCGCGAGAACACCTTGCCGACCGGCTGCATGCGGGTGCGCATGACCGCCGACTGCAGGCGTGCGGTGGCGATATCCAGGGTGGAGACCGCACGGTCCAGCTCTTCATCGCGCAAGCGGGTGCGCAGGGTCTTCAGGCGGTTTCGTGACAGCACCAGTTCGCCGATCAGATTCACGATCGCGTCCAGGCGCTTGGTGTCCACGCGCACGGTGTGTTCGGCCTCGGCCAGCGGCTTGGCCGCGGCGGGCTTGGCCGGCGCGGCGGCAGGGGTCGGCGCCGGGCGCGGTGCCGGGGTGGGGGCCGGCGCTGCAGCCACCGGCTTGCTGCCGGGTGCGGCGCCGCCATGCAGCTGGTCCAGCAACGCTTCGAATTCGTCTTCGCTGATCAGGCCGTCGTCGGCCTTCTTCGCCGGGGCCACCGCGGTCGGTGCACCGCCGCCGTGCAACTGGTCCAGCAGGGCTTCGAATTCGTCGTCGGTGATCAGATCGCTGCCGCCGGCGGCCGGTGCGGCTGCCGCCGAAGTGCTGGCAGCTGGCGCGGCGCCGCCATGCACGTCGAACTGGGCGATCAGTTCCGGCGGGGCGTAACCCGGTTCGGTGCCGGATGAAACGGCGTCGAGCATGGACTGCAGGTAGTCCAGCGACTGCTGGGCCGCGTCGAAGTGGTGCGACTGCAGCACCGCCTGGCCGGCACGGGCCGAACCCAGCGCTTCTTCGGCGGCGTGGCACAGCTCGACCATGGCGGTGATGCCGAGGAAACCGGCGCCGCCCTTCAGCGTGTGGTAGCCGCGGAACACGGCATTGAGCTGTTCGCTGTCCTGCGGTGCCTGTTCCAGCGACACCAGCTGTTCGCCCAGGCGATCAAGGATCTCCTGTGCTTCGATGATGAAATCGGCAGTGATGTCGTCGGCAACCGCGCTCATGCTTACAGCCCCAGGTCCGACAACAGGTCGTCGGCGTCGTTCTGCGAGACCGCGTGGCGGTCCAGTCCCTTCAGTGCCGGCCCGGCCAGTTCCGGGTCGGTGCGATGCTGTTCCGGCGGCAGGCCGAGCGCGCCGAAGCCTTCGTGCACGCGGCGGACGATGCCGACCACGCGACGGATGATCTGTCCGGTCAGGTCCTGGTAGCTCTGGGTCAGGGCGATCTCGGTCAGGTTGTGGCGGATGCGCTCCAGCTGCACGTCCTGGCCCGGCTGCAGGCCGTCGGCGCGCAGCTGTTCGGTCAGGGCGCGGCATTCTTCGGCCAGGTCCAGGGTGCGGTGGGTAGCCTGTTCGGTCATGGCCACCACGTGGTCCAGGCGCGCGCAGGCGTCGTCCAGCTCGCCGGCCTCGTCGGGCACGGTGGGCAGCTCGCCCAGGGCCTGGCCCAGTTCACGGGCCAGCCGCGAAAGGCCGCTCATCATCGGCTGGGTGCGTGCGGCCACCAGGCTGTCGATGCGCTGGCGCCAGGCGCTCTCGTCGCCCGCTTCCAGTGCATCCAGTGCTTCCTGCAGGCGCAGGGCCAGGGCGCTCTTGTCCACCGTGGTATCCATCAGGCGCTGGCCGCCAGGCGTTCGAAGATCTTGCCCAGCTTCTCTTCCAGCGTCTGTGCGGTGAACGGCTTGATGATGTAACCGTTCACCCCGTTCTGCGCCGCCTCGATGATCTGCTCGCGCTTGGCCTCGGCAGTGACCATCAGCACCGGCAGGGTCTTCAGCTTGGCATCGGCACGGATGGCCTTGAGCAGTTCGATGCCGGTCATGACCGGCATGTTCCAGTCGGTCACCACGAAATCGAAGGGCTGGCTCTGCAGCAGTGACAACGCAGCATGCCCGTCCTCGGCTTCGGCGGTATTGGTGAAGCCCAGATCGCCCAGCAGGTTCTTGACGATGCGACGCATGGTCGAAAAGTCGTCAACGATCAGGATGCGCATGTTCTTGTTCAAAGCAGAGTTCCTTTGTTGTTCAATTCTCGAGGCCGGCGTCGGCCGCCTCGAAGACTTTCAGTCGGCCACGCAGGCGCAGCACTGCCTGGCCATGGATCTGGCAGACCCGCGATTCGCTCACGCCGAGCACCGCGCCGATCTCTTTCAGGTTCAGTTCCTGCTCGTAGTAGAGCGAAAGCACCAGTTGTTCGCGTTCGGGCAGGTGGCCGATGGCCTTGCCCAGTTCGCGGCCGAATTCGCCGCGTTCCAGCACCTGCTGCGGGGTCGGGCCGCCCTGGGCGATGGTGTCCAGCTCGCCCTGGTCCTCGATGCGCGATTCCAGGCTCAGCACCTGGCCGCGCGAGGCGTCTTCCATCAGGCGCAGGTAGTCGGGCAGCGGCATTTCCATGGCCGCGGCCACTTCGGTAGCGCTGGCGGCGCGGCCGCTGCTCTGTTCCAGGCGGCGGATGGTGGCGGCGGCATCGCGTGCACGGCGGTGCACCGAGCGCGGTACCCAGTCACCACGGCGGATCTCGTCGATCATCGAGCCGCGGATGCGGATCGAGGCGTAGGTTTCAAACGAAGCGCCCTGGTCGGCGTCGTAGCTGCGCGAGGCTTCGATCAGGCCCATCATGCCGGCCTGGATGAGGTCATCCACTTCCACGCTGGCCGGCAGGCGCGCGGCCAGGTGGTGGGCGATGCGCCGCACCAGGTCCGAGTGCTGCACGATGACATCGGTGGCCGAGGCGCGCTGCACCTCTTTGTACTGGGCTGCGCCTTTCATGCGGTCACCCCGCGCTGCTTCAGGATGCGTTCCAGGAAGAATTCAACGCCACCGCGCGGCTCGGTCGGGGCCTGCCAGCGGGCGGTGCGGCGGGCGATCTCGGTGATCGCCAGCGCGGCCGGGCTGGACGGGTAGGCCTTCACCACCGGCTGCTGGCGCTGCACCGACAGGCGCAGCCAGTCATCCTGCGGCACGCAGCCCAGGTAGTTCAGCGAGACATCGGCCAGGAACTTTTCACAGACGCGGGTCAGCTTTTCATACAGCACGCGGCCTTCGTTGGGGTCGCGCACCATGTTGGCCACCACCTGGATGCGGTCCACGCCACGTTCGCGCGACAGCACCTTGATCAGTGCGTAGGCGTCGGTGATCGAAGCCGGCTCGTCGCAGACCACCACCACGGTGTCCTGCGCGGCCTGGCAGAAGGTCAGCACGCCGTCGTTGATGCCGGCGGCGGTGTCCACCACCATGATGTCCAGCTCGCGTTCCAGCTCGGAAAACACGTTGACCAGGCCCACGTGCTCGGCCGGGGCCAGTTCGGCCATGTGCCGGCGGCCCGACGCGGCCGGGACCACCAGCACGCCGTTGGGGCCTTCGATGATCACATCGTCCAGCGAGCAGCGGCCGGCCACCAGGTCGGCCAGGGTGAAGGTCGGGTTCAGGCCCAGGATCACGTCGATGTTGGCCAGGCCCAGGTCGGCGTCCAGCAGCAGCGTGCGCTTGCCCATGCCGGCCAGCGCCACGGCCAGGTTGGCCGACACGTTGGTCTTGCCCACGCCGCCCTTGCCGCCGGTCACCGCAATGGTGCGCACAGGGCCCAGCGGCTCGCTGCGGGTGGCCGTCAGCGGGAAGGTGGTGGTCAGCTTGGCGTACTCACGCGACGGCATGGTTGAACTCCGGGTTGCAGGGCATATCGGCCGCTCGGCGCAAATCTTCAAGGCGAAGTACAAGATTGGCTGCAGATGCACGGTGCAGGTCGTCCGGCACGTCCTGGCCGTCGGTCACCCAGGTGATCGGCAGCTGGTGGTCCACGGCCACCGACAGGGCGTTGCCGAAGCGGCCGGTCTCGTCCAGCTTGCTCAGCACCAGGCCCTGCAGGTTGGCCGCGCCGAAGCGGCGGACCACCTCGTCCATGTCGCCGAAGCTGGTGTTGGCCGGCAGCACCAGCAGGGTGCGGACCTGGCGGGCGGCGCGCAGCCACTGCAGCTGGGCGGCCAGCGCACGGTCGCGCGGGCCCAGGCCGGCGGTGTCGATCAGCACCAGCTTGTAGTCCTTCAGGCGTTCCAGCAGCTGGTCCAGGTCGGTGCCGCTGTTGGCCTCGTGCACCGCGATGCCCAGCTGGCGGCCGTAGCCGTACAGCTGTTCACGGGCGCCCACGCGCAGGGTGTCGGTGGTGACCAGGGCGACATCGCGGGCGGCATGGGTTTCGGCGAAGCGCGAGGCCAGCTTGGCGATGGTGGTGGTCTTGCCGGCGCCGGTGGGGCCGACCAGCGCGATCACGCCGCCTTCTTCCAGCGGATCGACCGGGGCGATCGGCAGTTTGCGCGAAATCAGCCCCAGCATCAGGCCGCGGCCGCGGTGGGCCTCGGTCTCGGCCGGAATCTGCATGGCCACATCGCGGGCCAGGCCGGCATCGAAGCCGTACTCGTCCATCAGGTCCAGCGCCGCACCGCGCACGGCGTTGCCACGCAGGCGCTCGTCGGTGAAGCGGTTCATCTCGCGCTCGATCACCTGGCGCATGCCGGCCACTTCCTGGCGCAGCTGGCGGATCTCGGCGTCATCCTGGGCCACCACGGTCACCACCGGCGCCGGCATCAGCTGCGGCGCGGGTTCGGGCTGCGGCGCGGCTTCCAGCACGGCCGGGGCCAGCGGCGGTGCGGCCAGCGGCAGCTCAGCGCTGATCACCGCGGCGGTCGGCGCCTCGGCCGTCACCGGCAGCGGCGGCGGCAGGGCGGCGGCGTCCTGCGCTTCGTCGTGCGGCGGATCGATCTGGAAGCGGGCGCGGTTGATCGGGGCCGGCGCGGCGGCCTCAGCGGCAGGTGCCGGCGGGGCGACGATGGCCTGGGCGAACGGGGCGAAGATCTGATCCGGCAGTGCCGGTTCGTTGACGCTGGCGCGGGCCAGCGTGTCGGCAAAGCCCGTGCTGCCACGGGTCGGCACGATCTCGTCGGCGCTGTCCAGGGTGCGGCCGGTGGCGCCGACGGCGGCGCGGGCCAGTGCGGCCACGGCCGAGGTGGTGGCCGCGATCGGTTCCGGCGCCGGGGTGGCGCTGCGGCGGCGGGTCACCGCGGCGATGACCGCGTCGGCGGCGGTGCGCGGCTTGGGTGCCGGCGGCGGCGCCACGTCACGGCGCGAGGCATCCAGTGCGCGCTGCACCACACCTTCGTCGTAATGGGCGGCGGCCACGATTTCGATGCCTTCTTCGATCCGGCGGTTGGACAGGATCACGGCATCGGGCCCGTGTTCCTTGCGCACCAGGTTCATGGCCGAGCGCATGTCGGCGGCGACGAAGCGTTTGATTTTCATGCTGTGATCACGGGTCGAAGACGGCGGATTGGCGGTCGGAGAACGCGGGTGGTCGGTGGTCTGCACGGTTCGGGTTCCCCTTGGAATCTGTCGGTTGCTGCAATTGAAGAGTGGTGTCTGTTTTCTGGCGCTTCGGTGGGCGGCGTCAGCTGATCGTTCCGACCAGCTTCAGGCGCTTGTCTTCCGGCACCTCGCTGTAGGCCAGGACCGACAGCGACGGAACGCTGTGGCGGACCAGGCGGGCCAGCGCGGCGCGCACCGGGCCCGGTACCAGCACAACCGCGGGCTCGTTGCGGGCTTCCTGCTTGCTGACACATTCGGCCAGGCTCTGGTGCAGTCGCTCAGCGAGTCCGGGTTCCAGCGCGGCGCCGTTGCCCTGCGTGGACTCCTGCAAGACACGTTCCAATTGCGGGTTGAGGGTGAACACCGGCAGCTCCGCCGACATTCCGGCGATTTCCTGCACGATGAAGCGGCCCAGGGCATTGCGCACGGCGGCAGTGAGGGTGGCCGGGTCCTGGCTGGACGGGGCGTGCTCGACCAGCGCCTCGGCGATCTTGCGCAGCTGGCGGATCGGAATGCGCTCGATCAGCAGGTTCTGCAGCACGCGCACCACCGCCGACAGCGGCAGGGCCTTGGGCGTCAGATCTTCGACGAGCTTGGGCGCGCTCTTGCCCAGGTTGGCCAGCAGGTGCTGCACTTCCTCGTGGCCCAGCAGTTCTGGCGCGTGCTCGCGGATCAGGTGCGACAGATGGGTGGCGACCACGGTGGCCGGGTCGACCACGGTGTAGCCCAGGGTTTCGGCCTGTGCGCGCTGGTGCGGCTGGATCCAGGTGGCATCCAGGCCGAAGGCCGGGTCCTTGCCGGCAATGCCGTCCAGCGGGCCCAGCGCGCTGCCCGGGTCCAGCGCCAGTTCGCGGTCGGGGTGGATTTCGGCCGTGGCCACCGGTACGCCGTGCACCAGCACGCGGTAGGCGTTGGCGGCCAGTTCCAGGTTGTCGCGGATATGCACCGAGGGAATCAGGAAGCCGACGTCCTGGGTCAGCTTGCGGCGCACGCCCTTGATGCGCGCCATCAGTTCGCCGCCCTGGTTGCTGTCCACCAGCGGAATCAGCCGGTAGCCCACTTCCAGGCCCAGCGGATCGACCGGGCGCAGTTCGTCCCAGCTCAGTTCGGCGGTCGGTGCCGGTGCGGCCGGGCGGCCCAGTGCGTTCACCGGGCCGTTCTCGGCGGCCTTGGCGGCGGCGTCGGCGGCCGGCAGCTGGGTCTTGCGGTACAGCTTCCAGGCGATGAAGCCCAGGATCGCGGCCAGCGTCAGGAAAGCGACGTTGGGCATGCCCGGCACCAGGCCGACCAGGCCGATGATGCCGGCGGTGATGGCCAGCGCACGGTACTGGCCGAACACCTGGCCGGTCATGGCCTGGGCCATGTCCTGCGAACGCGAGGCGCGGGTGACCAGCATGGCCACGGCGCTGGACACCAGCAGGGCCGGCAGCTGCGCCACCAGGCCGTCACCGATGGACAGCAGGGTGTAGGTGGCGGCCGCTTCACCGAAGGGCATGCCATGCTGCAGCACGCCCACGGCCAGGCCGCCCAGCATGTTGATGAACAGGATCAGGATGCCGGCAATTGCATCGCCGCGGATGAACTTGCTGGCGCCGTCCATCGCACCGTAGAAGTCGGCTTCCTCGCGCACTTCCTCGCGGCGTGCCTTGGCTTCTTCACGCGTCAGCAAACCGGCGTTCAGATCGGCGTCGATGGCCATCTGCTTGCCGGGCATGGCGTCCAGGATGAAGCGGGCGGTCACTTCCGAAACGCGGCCGGCACCCTTGGTGATGACCACGAAATTGATGATGGTCAGGATCGCGAAGACCACGATGCCCACCGCGTAGTTGCCACCGATCACGAACTCACCAAAGGCGGCGATCACCTTGCCGGCCGCTTCGTGGCCGTTCTGGCCGTTGAGCAGGATCACGCGGGTGGAGGCCACGTTCAGCGCCAGGCGCAGCATGGTGGTGACCAGCAGCACGATGGGGAAGATGGTGAAATCCAGCGGGCGTTTCACGTAGACCACCGCCAGCAGCACCATCAGCGAGATGGCGATGTTGAAGGTGAACAGCGCATCGAGCACCGGTGCGGCCAGCGGCACCACCACCATGGCCAGCAGGGCCAGCACGATCAGCGGCGCGCCAAGACCCTGGCGGATCATGTCGAGCACGCGGCGGCTGTTGAAACCAGAGGTCTGGGCGTTCATGGGCGGCCTCCAGTGCCGAATTCATCCACATCGATGTGGGGAGTGGACGGCATCGGGCCGGTCCGCCAGCTGCGCAGCTGGTAGACGTAGGACAGCACCTGGGCGACGGCTGAATACAGTCTCACGGGAATTTCCTTGCCGAGTTGACCCTCCCGATACAAGGCGCGTGCCAAAGGCGGGGCCGAGACGATGGCCACCTTGTTGCCGTCGGCCACTTCACGGATGCGCAGGGCGGTTTCGTCCACGCCCAGGGCGACCACGGTGGGGGCGCTCATGCGGCTGCCTTCGTACTTCAGGGCCACCGCGTAGTGGGTGGGGTTGACCACCACCACGTCGGCAGTGGGCACCGCTTCCATCATGCGGCGGTTGGCCATCTGCTGCTGCAGCTGGCGGATGCGCCCCTTCACTTCCGGGCTGCCTTCGCTTTCCTTCATTTCCCGGCGCAGCTCTTCACGGGTCATCTTCAGCTTGCGCATCCAGTTCCAGCGCTGGTACGGCGCATCGATGGCGCCCAGCAGCAGCATGGCGCCGGCGGTGGCCAGCAGCAGCTTCAGGGTGAAGGCCAGGCCATGGCCGATGGCCGATTCCAGCGGCTGGTGCAGCAGCCCGCGCAGGGCATCGAAGCTGCTGGCGAACACCAGGGCCGCGGCGGCGCCGACGAAGCCCACGCGCAGCAGCGACTTGGTGAACTCGGCCACGGCCTCGGCACCCCACATGCGCTTCAGCCCGGCAATCGGGCTGAGCCGCTTGGGGTCGGGCATCAGCGATTTGTTCGACCAGCGCAGCCCGCCCATCACCAGCGGCGACAGGAAGCTGGCCAGGAAGCAGACCACCAGCAGTGGCCAGCAGGCCATCATCAGGCGCAGGAACAGCCAGCCGAAGTGGCCGAACAGGGCCTGCGGGTTCTGCCACAGGGCCGGTTCGGGGCTGAGCGCGGCGCGCATCCAGGCATGGCCGCCGGCGGCGATGGAGCTGCTGGTGGCCATGATGGCGATGACCGCCGCACCGAACACCGCCACGGTGGCCAGTTCGCGCGAGCGCGGGATGTTGCCCTGTTCACGGGCATCGCGCAGGCGTTTTTCTGTGGGTTGTTCGGTTTTTTCGCCTGCGTCTTCGTTTTCGGACATCGCGGTGCACTACGGCGGGGAGTGCCGGGGTGCGTGCAAGAACTGTTCCGTGACGGCAGAGCGGTGCCGGCGCAGGGGTGGTAGCGCCGGGCCACGCCCGGCGGGTCAGGCCTGGCGGGGGCGGCTGGCGGAATCGGGCAGCGCGCGGGCGGACTCGGGGCTGGCCTCCACTTCCTTCAGTGGCACTTCGCCCACGCCCAGCGCGCGCTCGATCTGCAGGTCGCTGCCCTGTGCGTGCAGCTGGGCCTTGAGCCGCGAAAAGTCACCGCACCAGATGGCTTCCACGTCGCGGTCGCGGGTTCGGTCGCGCTCGCTGTGCATCGCCACGGCGCGGATCTGCAGCCGACCGCTGCCGGCATTGCCGCCCAGTTCCACGCCGTAGCCGGGGCTGGCCGGTCGACGCAGCACCACGCGCCCCTGGTCGGACCAGGCCGTTGCCATGCCTTCGCGCACCTCGTAGCCCAGCTCGGCCAGGCCGGCCAGCAGGACGGCACGGCGCGACGCAGCGGCCTGGACCTGGTGGTAGTGATCGATGGCGTGCTGGCACGATTCGGCCAAGGCCTGCAGACGGGCGGCCGACAGGCTGGCATCGGCCTGCGCACTCTGGCGCAGCAGCTCGCGGTGGTTGTCCCCGTCCAGCGTATCCAGCAGGTGTGCCAGGTCATGCAGGTGGGTGAGGTGGCTGCGCTGCTGGCGGCCGGTCGCCGCGGCGCTGGCCAGATCCAGCACCAGACTGTCCAGCAGGAGGTTGCGCTGCTGCGTATTGGGCTCCGCTTCTGCCGCACGCAGGGCGTCGTGGAAGGAAACGGCCGGTGCCGCTCCCTGCAGCAGCTGCAGTTCGGCAATGTGGCGGTCAATGCGCTGCAGTCGCGGGTCACGCTCGGTGGCTGCCGCCTGCCAGGCCGCCGTAGGTTCCTGGCCGTCCTCACGCAGCGCCCGGGCAAGGTCGCGCTGTGACGGGCTGAGTGCCTCGCGCGGTGCGTCTGCAGCAAGTGCCAGCGTGGCGCGGGCCAGCAGGCCTTCGGCATCGGCTTCGGTGCCGCCTTCCGCCAGCCGGGTCAGGGCCTGCAACAGCGCTGCATCCACTGCCACGCCGCCGCTGCGCAGTGCGTTGAGCACCGTCGCCGCATTCTGCTGCTGGCGGCGGCCGCGTTGGCGCTGGGTAACGTGCTGTTCGATCGCGCGCTCCTCGCGCTCGACGAGGTCGGCACGCAGCCAGGCCCGCTCTGCCTCCACCTGGCGGGCATAACGCGCGTTGTCACTGCCGGCCAGGGCCGCACGCAGACCCTCACGGCGTGCCAGCACCGCGGTGCGCTGTGCCTGTTCAACGGGCTGCAGCTGCGGGGCGCGTTCCAGCCAGCGCGCCACCTCGCGCTCGAGCAGGCGCAGCATGTCCTCGCGCAGGGCGCGCAGTTCGGCTTCGGACTGGATGCGGACCACCTTCGGACCACTCATGCGGAAGCCTCCTGGGTGGACGCAGGCAGCGGGTCGCTGGATGCGTCGGCATGCGCCATGGCCTGTTCCACCGCCTGGCGCAGTCGTGCACGCTCGCCATCACCGTCGTGGTACCAGCCCTGCGAAGACACACGGTGCAGCCTGGGAATGGCACGCCCCAACACCGCCGGGCGCCAGATTTCCCGGGCGCGGGCGCGTTGCAGCAGGCCGTGGCTGGGTGCATCGCATTCGATGCCGATGGCGTACAGGCCGGTGCGCGGGTCCTCGATGGCGAAATCCAGACCGAACGCATCCCCCTCGTTGGCCGGGTTGGCCGCCCAGCCCAGCGAACGAAGATAGTCGCCCACGATGGCGACGAACCCGTCCTGCGCGCTGCGCGCGGCGCTGGGGACATGGCTGCGGTCGGTCTGCAGGCGGCCGAGCAGGCGCGTGCCGGCGTCGAATTCGCCTGCACACAGGGCGCGCGCATAGGCCAGGTAGCCCTGCAGATAGTCGCGCGGGCTGGCGGGGCCGCGCTGGGTGGCAAACAGGTCCGACACATCGTTGATCGGCATCGAGGTGATCATCACCACCTTCTGCCGGGCACGGGTGACGGCCACGTTCAGCCGCCGCTCGCCGCCGGTCTGGCCGAGCACGCCGAAGTTGCGCCGGAACGTTCCCTGGCCATTGCGGCCGAAGGTGGTGGAAAACACGATCACATCGCGCTCGTCGCCCTGCACGTTCTCTACGTTCTTGACGAACACCGACATGTCCTCACCCTGCACGATGCGCTCGCGTTCCTGCTGCAGGGCCAGGCGGAAGGGTTCGTCCTCGCTGGCCCGCTGTTCCATCTGGTCCTCGATCAGTTCGGCCTGCTTGCGGTTGAAGGTCACCACGCCCACCGAAGGGCGCTGTGCGGGGGGCACCTGCCACAGCTCCTGCAGGTAGGCCACCACGCGTTCGGCTTCCAGCGCATTGGTCTGGTGCTGGTACAGGCCATCGACCTGGATCAGCTGCAGCGGCTTGATCTGCTGGATGCGCGCCTGCGGGTGGCGCACCGGCACGTTGAGGCGGTTGCCGTAGAAGGACGCGTTGGAGAAGCTGATCAGTTCGCGGTACGCCGAACGGTAGTGGATCTGCAGGGTCGTGCTGGGCAGGACGGTGCGCGCCAGCTGCAGCAGGTCCGGGCAGTCCTTGATTTCGCGGCGGTTCCAATCGTCCTCGAAGGCCTCGCGCTGGGCGTCGTCGGCCTCGGCGTCCGGTTCATCGCCGTCGAACAGCTCGGCCTCATCGCTTTCCACGCGGCTGGAGAAGAAGGCGGTGGGCGGCATCTGCTTTTCGTCACCGCTGACAATGGTGACCTTGCCCCGGAACAGGGTAGGCAGCGCGTACTCCACGGGCATCTGCGAGGCTTCATCGTAGATCACCGTATCGAACAGGCCGACCTGCAGCGGCAGCACGCGACTGGCCACGTCCGGATTCATCAGCCAGACCGGGCGAAGGTGCATCAGGCCCAGTGCGCTGCCCAGTTCGATGAACTCGCGCAGGCGCCGCGAGCGGCGGCCGGTCAGCCGGGTAACGTCTTCCCATTGCTTGCGGGTGCCCAGCGCGGCCATATCCAAGTGGCTGCCCAGCAGCTCGCGGTTCAGGCGGCGCATCTGCCGGTCGGCCTCGGCCAGTGCCGTGATCTTCGCGCGGGCTTCGTCCTGGCTGAACTGCAGTTCGGGCAGCGCATGCTCGATACGATGCTTCCAGCCCAGGCGCGCTTCGCGGTTCAACAGCCGGCGCACGGCGCCTTCCAGCTGGTCGGCGGGCAAGGCGTCCAACTGCGGTTCACGCTGGCGCAGCAGCGCCAGCAGCTGGCGGGCCGCTTCATCAAGCTGGCCGGCGCGGCCACGGAACTGCTGGTAGGCCGCCAGGCTGGGCAGCGCGCCGTGCAGCCGGTCCAGCGCCAGCTGGTTGTCCAGGTTGTGCAGGACGTTGTGCCGCAACTGTTGGGCCAGCCGCTCGTCGAGCCAGTCGTCGAGCGCGGCCAGCGGCTGCAGGCTGGCCTGGCGTGCGGCGTGCCGCAGCAGGGAGGCGTCCAGGTCATCCAGCAGCACCTGCAACTGGCCCTTGTCGGCGGTCAGCATGGCAGTGTCGGTCTGTTGGGCGCGGGGAGACTGTGCCACCGCGCGCGCCAGTGCCTGTACCTCCAGCAGCCCGCTGAGGTCCTGCTGCAGCTGCGGCAGCAGGTCGGCATCACCCTCGTCGCCCATGGCCGGCAGCCCCAACGCCATACGGGCGCTGTTGTACTGGCGACGCAACGGGTTCATGTGCAGCGCCAGGCGCACAGCGTCCAGCAGGGCCGGCAGCCCCACGCCAGAGGCGCTGCCACCAGGGTCGCGCAGCAGGCGGTTGAGGCGGCCGCGCTGCACGATGTGGCGTGGATTCAACCGGGCCCACCAGCGGGTACGGCCCATCACGTCGGTGATGTCCTGTTCGTGTTGGCGCAGGGCGGCATCATCCCGTCTGGCCAGCGCAGGCGACAGGCCGGGCAGGGCACTGCCGTGCGGCGCGCTGCGGAGGTGCTGCTCGACCCTTCGCAACTGAACGATCAGCTGGTCGCCCGCCACCGGCTGGCCCGCGCTGGCGCTGCGGAACAGCGGCAGCCAACGCGCCAGGCGCTGGCGTTGTTCGTCGCGCAGGGCCAGCAACGTGGTCACGTGCGCATCGATCCAGGCCCGGTATGGCGCCGCATCCTCGATCTCGAAGCTGGCAGGGTGTTCGGCCAGGGTCTGCTGGCGCTGCTGTTCGGCGTGGATGAAGGCCTGCAGGCTTTCGGCGAACGCGTCCAGCGTGGCGGTGTCGGCGGCAAACGGGCGCAGGTCCGCCAGCGGGCTGCCTTCGTAGCGCGCTGGCAGCCACCAGCGCACCAGCGGGGCGCACTGCTCTTCAAGTGCGGTGAGCTGGGCCATGTCCAGCGCGCCCAGACGTTGTCGCAGCGCGGGGAATTCCAGGGGCGGCGTGCCGCTTTCCAGTTCGATCAGTTCGCCCAGCAGTTGCCGATAGCTCAGGTGGCTGAGCGGGTCGATGCGGTGCAGGCTGTGCTGGAAGCGATCCAGGTCGCCCTCCAGCGCCTCGATGCGGGCGGCAGTGCGCTCGCGCGCGGCACGGCCGTCCGGGTCGCCGCTGCCCTCGGCGAACAGGCGCTCCAACTGCTCGCGGACGGAACGGATCACCGGTTCCCGGTCACGGTTCACGTCGTTGAGCATCACCACGCGCTGTTCCAGGCCTTCGGCCACCAGGCGCTTGTGCACGACTTCCAGAGCGGCGTGCTTCTGGCAGACGATCAACAGGCTGCGTCCGCGACCGATCGCATCGCCCACCATGTTGACGATGGTCTGGCTCTTGCCGGTGCCCGGCGGCCCTTCGATCAACAGGCCTGGACCCTGGCGGGCCTGCAGCACCGCCGCCTCCTGGGAAGGATCGCTGGCCACGGTAAAGAAGCGTTGCAGTTCGGCCGGCGCGGTGGCCGCTGCCGTATCGTCAGCAGGCGGTGCGAGGCGCAGGGCGGTTTCCAGGCCTGTACCGTTGGGGGGCAGCACCTTCAACTGTCGAAGGTCCTCGCCAATGGCCTGGCCCATGAAGGTGACATGGAACAGGACGGCGGCACATTCCAGCTCATCGCCCACCGGATCAACCACCACGTCCGGGCCTGGCAGTGCCGTCAGGCTGCGCGAGCGGACGCGGGCCAGCATGCCGAAGGCATCCATCACGTCAGACGCACGCAGCGAGGAACGGCCCAGCAGCTCATCGGCCGATGTCTGCCAGCGGCGGAACGCGTCCGCACCCACGATGCTTTCCAGCGCGGGATTGATCCGCACTTCCTCGCGCTCGCCATCGAAGGCAAGGTTGGCCAGTCCGCGCTGGGCCAGCTCCATTTCCAGTCGCACCGGCCACAGCAGCAGGGGAATGATGCGTGCGCGTGCCGTACCGCGCGGATCGCGGCTGAGCAGGAAGGGGAAGCCCAGGTACAGGCCGTCGATGCCGGTATCGCGCTTGTACAGGGTGCTCTGCCGCACCAGCGAACGCAGCCGTTGTTCGACCGCTGGGCTGCGCTCGAAGGCTTCCGGATCGGCTGCCACGGCGCGCGCGTTGCGCTGCATCAGGTGGTCGAGCAGGGCGGCGGCGGGGCGCCGCGCGCTGTCCAGTTCGCGCAGGTCCACCCGCGCGGTGGTCTTGCCGATGCTCATCCGCACCAGCGGTCCGCGCATGACCGCAGTGACCACCTTCTTCTCGAAGAAATCCAGGATCTGGGCAACGTACTGCTGCCGCTGCGGCTGCTGCCAGCGGCTGCCGGGAACGGCCAGCACCACCAGGGCGCGCGCCAGCGGCATGCGTCTTTCCAGACGGAACTGCTCGGCCCAGCTGTCGATGACCGGCATGCCACATCGGGCGAAGCCCAGGATGCGTTCGTCCACAGCCCGGTACAGGTCGGTGCGCGGGTGCTGCAGCAGCAGGGTGGCCGCGGCGGCATCCCATTCGGCAACGCCCGCCTTGGCCGCCAGTGCGGTGGCATCGTCGACGATGGCCTCGACCGAGCGGAACTGACCGATGGCCGCGCTGAGCAGCACGATCAGGTCTTCCTCGGTCACCAGCCGGCGTTCGGCCAGGCTCGCCAGCCCGGGGTGGTCCGTATCGGGCAGCAAGCGCTGGCGCTCCTGCCACTGGCTGGCCAGGCGTGCGCGCGAGGTGGACAGCAGGTACACACGCAGGACCTCTTCAATGAGGTCGATCTGCTGGTGCAGCGCGCGCTGTCGCACGTTCTGCGCGCGCAGCTTCAGCCGCGACAGCCAGGCATCGGTCTGCAGCTGTTCCAGCAGGTCCGGCACCGAGCCGCTGATCAGGCGGTAACCTTCCAGCGGGTTCTCCAGCAGCCAGCCCGGGGTGACGATGCTGCCACGGTGGATCAGCGGCATCTCCGGATTGAGGATCTTCAGTGCCAGCATCAGCCGGAAGTCTTCTTCCACGCCTTCGTGCTGGACCACCTGGCGCAGGGCCGACACCGTGGAGGGAGGAAGCCCCGCCTGGTCGGCCCAGGTGACGATCACGCCGCGCAACAGGCTGTCACGGGCCTGGTCCCAGTGTTCGGCCTGTGCGGCCTGCAGGGCGAAGAGCGCAGGCCGCCGGAATCGTCGTTCGCCCAGGCGCAGGCTGGCGCCGTCTCCGTCATCACGCTCCTGCGTGGCCGACGGGGGCGCGGCCACGGCAATGCCGGCCAGCCAGTCCGACACCTCCGGCCACTGCCAGCGCTGGTGGCGGTCACGCACCAGCAGGCCGCGCAGCAGCAGTTGCAGGTCAGGATCGATGTCGGCCGGAATCGGTACGCCATTGGCCAGCACGTGGATCAGGTAGGCGTTGGCGTGGGTGCCTTCGAAGCACCGGCCTGCGGTCAGCTGTTCCAGCAGGATCATGCCCAGGCTCCACCAGTCCGACGCGGCGGCGACGCCCCCGGCGATGGCTTCGGGCGCCATGTAGCGGCTGGTCTCAAGCGGCGAGACGATATCCAGATCGTATTCGGACAGGCGTGCCGAGCCGAAGCCGCTGATGACCATGTCCAGCGGCGCGCGCTCGCGCACCAGCAGGCTGGCCGGGCGCAGGTCACGGTGGCGCAGGCCTGCTTCGTTGAATGCATGCAGGGCCTGGCCCAGCTCGCGCACTACGTGGCGTACCGCATCGCCATCGGCGATGACGCTGCCGAGGTCGGCCAGGCTGCCGCCGGCCAGCATTTCCACCACCTCAAAGGCACGGTCGTCCCAGCGGCCGGTCGCGATGATGTCCGGCACGTGCTCGCGCGGCAGTCGTCGGATGACATCGTAGACCGCCGGGTCAGGCTCTGCGCCGGCGCGGTACAGGGTCAGCACCGCCACCTGTCCACTCTGCGCGTGCTCGGCGTGGTAACGCTCGCGGATGCCATCGGTGCTGCTGATCTGGCGCAGCAGCCGCCACTGGTCGATCACTGTTTCGCCGGTGCCTGCATCGGCACCGTCGCCGCTGTCAGCTTCGATCGCGGGCGGTGCGGCGGCCATGTCTGCGGCGGCGGGCTCGGCACCGCACTGCAGGCACAGCAGGTCGCCGGGTTCCAGTGCGTGGCCGTTGCTGCAGAGGGCCGCCAGCGGCGTGTCGTGCGGCGCTTCGGCGACGTCGTCCTGGGTGCGCACGGTGCGCGGGCGCCAACCGTCGGCGTGGATGGGCTCGCCTGCCAGGTCCCAGCCGCAGGGCTGCGAACCGATCGCACCGTCGCAGAACAGTTCATGCAGGCCGCGTTCGGTGTGGCAGTTGGGACAGAATCGGATCATGCGGTTACTCCACGTCTTCGCCGCTGGGGGCGTGCGCGCTGGTCTGCAGGTGATGACCCTGCGCGCGCAGCAGTCCGCGCAGGCGCAGCAGGTCGTTGTGTCGGGGGATGCCGGCCATCCACAGGCTGCCGTCCTCGTCGAACATGATGTCCAGCGCCTTGTCGGACGGCGCGAGCGGGCGCTCCAGCCCGGCCAGCCGATCGCGGCCAAGGTCGGTCAGCAGGCTCAGCCGCTGGTTGTCGCTGCCACGCAACGCGCGGGTCTGCCCGGCGTCCGCCAGGTAGGGGTCACTCATCAGTCCGTCGATCAGGCCTGCTGCACGGCGCAACGGCGCCTGCAACGCTTCCAGCGCGTGGCCGCTGTAGACCAGTATGTCGCCCGGCCCACGCGAGCGCAGGCCGCGCAGCAGGGCCAGAAGTGCATCGAACTGGTCGAACGGCTCGCCGCCGGAAATGGTCACCCCGTCGGCCTGCTGCCACCACGGCGCAAGCTGCTCAAGCAGCACGTCCACCTCGATGCGGCGATGGCCCGGCCCCCAGGTATCGGCCGATACGCAGCCAGGGCAGCGGATGCTGCAGCCTTGGAACCAGATGCCCAGCCTGTGCCCCGGCCCCAGCGTGGTGATGGGGAAATGCACGCGCGACAGGCTGACCTGCATGGTCAGGCCCGTTCCACGGCCAGCCCGCCAGGCTGCACGGCGGTGATGACGAAGTGCTCGCCGGGTTGTGCGTCCTGGTCGAACAGGCTGCGTGCCAGCGGGTTCAGCAGGCGCGCTTCCAGTTGGTTGCGGATGCCGCGGCCGCCGTTGGACAGGTCCTGCAGGCACTGCGCCTGCAGCGTGGCGCGCGCTTCTGCGGCCAGGGTCACCGTCAGCTGCTGGGCATGCAGGTCCTGCAGGGTGGCATCCACCATCTGCTCGAAGATCTGCACGGCGACCTCGTCGCGGATGAAATCGAAAACAATGATGTTCTCGCCAATGCGGTTGAGGATCTCCGGCCGGTTCAGCACCAGCTTGAAGTGGCGGTCGATCTCGGCATGGACCTTTTCCTGCACCTGTTCGAACGCCTCGCCGGGCAGCACATTGGCCACCCGTTCGCCGTGTTCGCCCTGCCGATAGATGCCAAGATTGGAAGTGAAGACGATCAGCGCCTCGGAGAAATACACGCGGTCGCCGCGGCCCGAGGTGAGCACACCGTCGTCGAGGATCTGCAGGAATTTATCGAGAATGCGCGGATGGGCCTTTTCGATCTCGTCGAACAGGACCACGCTGAAGGGCTTCTCGCGGATGGCATTGGTCAGCTCGCCGCCAACGTCGTAGCCCACGTAGCCGGGCGGGGCACCGATCAGCCGCTGGTCGGCGTGCTCGGCACTGAACTCGGACATGTCGAAGCGGATGTACGCGCCCTCGTCGCCAAACAGCAGGCTGGTGACGGTCTTGGCCAGTTCGGTCTTGCCGACACCGGTGGGCCCGGCCAGGAAGGCCACGCCGCGTGGCCGGTTGCCCTTGCGGCGCGCGCCGACGCCGGTCATGGCGCGCTTGACGATGTCCAGCATGTGGGTCACGGCGTGGTCCTGGCCCTTCACCCGCTGCTGCACGTAGCCCTGCGCTGCACGGATGCGCGGGCGATCGATGCGAAGCCAAGGGTCTTCAGTGACGCCGATCTTGTAGCGGCGTACCGCGTCACTGATCTGTTCCATGCCCACGTTCTCGACCCGGGCCAGCTGGGTGATGGCGGTAAGGTCCAGCAGCAGCAGGCCCTCGGTTTCCGTGACAAAGGCATCGACCGCTTTTGCCATGGCATCGGGCGTGGCCGTGGCCGCACCGGCCAACCCCTTCAGCAGGGCCGGCGCCAGTGCGCGGCGCACCTGCTGGTCGGGCTTTGCGACGGAAACTGCGCGGATGCGCGGGTTGGCCACCACCAGCCAATCGGGCAGATCGCCTTCCTTTTCCACGATCCACAGAATGCTGTTGAAGAAGGGTCTGCGCGCCGCCGTGGCCGGACGGCTGCGGGCCTGGTGGGCCAGCACCAGGGCCTGGGTGAACAACTGGTGTTCGGCAGCGCTGAGATTGTCGCTGCGTACGGTCAAGCGCGAGGCAAAATCGACAATCAGCGCAATGGGATCGCCGCTTCGGCTGACCAACCGTGGCAGCGTGGCGGAAAGCAGGTCGATGCCGGCCGGCGCGGCGCCATTGGCCGGGGTCAGCCCCAGCTCGCGCAGCACGGCGTCGCCGTCGGTGGGCTCTGCACCGGCGCGGCTCAGAACGCGGAAGCCGGCCAGCGGGTCCCAGCCGAGCACGTGGCTGAAGCCCTCGTCGAGCAAGGTAGTGCACAGGTGCTGGTTGAAGCCCTGCGCGGTGACCAGGCCGGGCTGCAGCTCGCCGGCCTGCAGATCACGCACATTGCCGGACAGCACGAACTGGCTCTTCAGCGGCAGGAAGCGGAGCAGGTCACGGTGCCAGCGCGGACTTTCAAATGAACTCTTCCCTGACATGCGCATACTCCATTCACCGATGTTCCGTGAAAGCGTATTGCGCATGCAGGGCAATTGCCAGCGCGGGCAAGGCAGGAATGTGCCAACCAAGGTTGGCACCCACCACGGCCGGCGCGTCAGCGCGGCGGTGGGTTGGCCAGTTCCACCCGCGGCCGCGGCAGGTCGTGCAGCTGCATGAAACGGGCCGGGTCCACCGGCCGCCCCAGCAGGTAGCCCTGCAGGTAGTCACAGCCCAGCCGTTCCAGATAGGCGCGCTGCGGGGCGGTTTCCACGCCTTCGGCCACGATGTCCATGTCCAGCGCGTGGCCCAGGGCCACGATGGCCGAGACGATCACCACGTCTTCGGGGCTGTGTTCCAGGTCGCGCACGAAGGCGTGGTCGATCTTTATCTCGGTGGCCGGCAGGCGCTTGAGGTACAGCAGGCTGGAATAGCCGGTACCGAAATCATCGATGGAAATGCCCACGCCCAGCGCCGACAGGCTCTGCAGCAGGCGCAGGCTGGTGTCGGTATCGCGCATCACCGTGCTTTCGGTGATTTCCAGCACCAGGTGGCGCGGGGTGATGGCATAGCGCTCGATCATCTCTTCCACATCGCGCAGCAGGTGCGGCGAACTGAACTGCACTGGGGACAGGTTCACCGACATCGACCAGCTGTCATGGCCGGCATCGTGCCAGCGACGCAGTTGCTGGCAGGCCTGTTCCAGCGCCCAGCGCCCGATATCGTTGATGGCGCCGCTGCGCTCGGCCAGGCGGATGAAGCGGTCCGGCGGGATCAGGCCCTGTTCGGGGTGGCGCCAGCGGATCAGCGCTTCGGCACCGGCCACGGCCTGCGTGGCGACGCGGATCTTGGGCTGGTAGTGCAGGAACAACTGGTCGGTACCGATCGCCCGGCGCAGGTCGGCCAGCAGGCGGAACTGCTGTTCGGCGCTGTCGTTCATCCAGTCGGCGAACAGCACGAACGCGTTGCGGCCAGATTCCTTGGCCTGGTACATCGCCGCATCGGCGAAGGCCATCAACTGGCGTTCGCTGGCCGCATGGTCGGGACAGATGGCAACGCCGATGCTGGCAGTCACCTGCAGTTCGTTGTCGGCCAGCAGCGGGCCGCCGCCCACCGCTTCCAGAATGCGCCGGGCCAGGGTCGGCAGGTCCTCGTCGTGTTCGATGCGCACCACCAGCACGAACTCGTCGCCGCCCAGCCGGGCCAGCATGTCGTTGGACCGCAGCAGCTGGCGGGTGCGCTCGGCCACGGCCACCAGCAGGGCGTCGCCGGCCTGGTGGCCGTAGGCATCGTTCACCTGCTTGAAGCCGTCCAGATCCATGAACATCACCGCGAAGCGGCTGCCGCCCTGTTCGGCCTCGGCCAGCGCCTGCACGATCCGGCGCTGCAGCAGCAGGCGGTTGGGCAGGCGGGTGAGCGGGTCATGCAGCGCGGCCTGGGTCAGTTCCTGCTGGGCGTCGGTCAGCGAGGTGCTGAGCAGCGAATTGCGCAGGCGCAGCAACTGCGCTTCCACCCGCTGTTCCAGCCAGGACACCACCAGCACCACCGCCAGGATGGCCACGGTGAGCACCACCACCATTACCGCCAGCCAGGTGCTGCGCAGGCCATCGCCGACCGCCGCACCGCACACGCTTCCTTGCGGGAAGCGGGCGGCGGCCATGCCGGTGTAATGCATGCCCACGATGGCCAGGCCCAGCAGGCCGGCGGCGGTCAGCCGATCGACGTTGCGGGTGTTCTGCGCGCGCAGCCGGAAGGCCACGTACAGCGCGGTCCACGATGCGGCCACGGCCACCAGCAGCGACAGCGCCAGCCACACCGGCTGGTAGTCGATGCCCGGCTGCATGCGCAGCGCGGCCATGCCCACGTAGTGCATGCTGGCAATGCCGGTGCCCATCAACACGGCGCCGCCTGCCAGGCGGCCATGCGGCAACGTGCGCTGCGACACCAGCCACAGCGCGAACACCGACGAGGCGATGGCCAGCGCCAGCGATGCCAGGGTGATGGGCAGGTCGTAGCCCAGTGGAATGGGCAGGTCGAAGGCCAGCATGCCGATGAAGTGCATGGACCAGATGCCCAGGCCCATGGCGAAGCCGCCGCCCAGTCGCCACCACCAAGTGGCCCCGCGGCCGGGTGCGGTAACCGTGCGCCCGGCCATGGCCAGAGCGGTATACGAAGCCATGACCGCCACCAGCAACGAGGTGGCCACCAGCCATGGGTTATACGTGCCTACCAGCATTCGTCAGTCTCCCGGACCTGCCTGTCAACGGAAAAACTACGGTGGGGCAAGGCTACGGCAAGCGGCCGTGTGCAGCGTCGGCCGCGTGCGGCGTCCCCCTGGTCGCCGCCCATTCACTGTAACGCGTGACCGGGGGGGCAGGGCAATCAACAAGATGTGATGAAGTTCTCATTGAGTGACGGCGCCGGCGGCCTCGAACGCGGCATCGAACATGCGTTGTACCGGCGGCCCCATCTCACCGGCCAGCAGGGCCAGCAGGAACAGGCCCAGCAGCAGCGACACCGGCAGGCCCAGCTGGATCGGATTCAGTGCGGGCGCCGCGCGGGCCAGCACGCCGAAGGCCAGGTTGACCGCCAGCATGGCCACCACCAGCGGAATGGCCAGGGTGAGGCCACCGCGCAGCACGGTCAGCAGGAAGGTGGGGGCGATGCTGAAGAAGGCATGCGGGTCGGGCAGCGGTGCGCCGATGGGCAGCGCGCGGTAGCTGTCCACCACCAGCGAGATCAGCGCCAGGTGGCCGTTGGCGGTGAAGAACAGCAGGCCGAACAGCAGGTAGAACCACTGCCCGATGACACCGGAGGTGCCGCCACGCAGCGGGTCGCTCATCTGTGCGAAGGCCAGGCCGGTGCCCTGGGCGACCAGCTCGCCGGCCAGTGCGCCGGCTTCGAAGATCAGCCGCAGCAGGAAGCCGATGGACACACCGATGGCCAGCTCGCGGGCGATGGTGAGTACGGTGGCGGCGTCGAACCCGGTCCAGTCCGGTACCGGCGGCAGCAGCGGTGCCAGCGCGATCGACAGCGTCGCCGCCAGCATTACCCGCACGCGGGCAGGCACGGCGCGGGTACCGACCATGGGCATGGCCATGGCCACCGCGCCGAAGCGCAGCAGGGTCCACAGCACGGTGCCGATCATGCCGAAGGCCTGCAGGCCGTCGGCGGCCATCTGGGTGGCGGCGTCCATCGCGGCGCAGGTCCTAGCCGATCAGGTGCGGAATGCGCTGGAACAGCAGCGTGGTGAATTCGACCAGATGGCCGATCAGCAGGCTGCCGAGCGCAAACAACACGGCGGTGAGTGCCGCGGCCTTGGCCACGAAGGCGATGGTGGGCTCGTTCAACTGGGTCGCGGCCTGCACCACGCCCACCACCACGCCCACCACCAGCACGGTCAGCAGCAGCGGACCGGCCACCCACAGCACGGTAATCAGGCCGCCACGCAGTTCAGTCAGGGCAAGTTCGGGAGACATTCGGGTTCCATCTGCTCTTGTAGAGTCGAGCCACGCTCGACTGCTCTGCTTCTGTAGAGTCGAGCCACGCTCGACTGTCTTTCAATCACGCCGGATTGAAGCTGGCCGCCAACGTACCCACAGTCAGCACCCAACCGTCGACAAGCACGAACAGCAGGATCTTGAACGGCGCCGACACCAGCATCGGCGACAGCATCATCATGCCCATCGACATCAGCACGCTGGCCACCACCAGATCGATGATCACGAACGGAATGAAGATCAGGAAGCCGATCTCGAAGGCGGTCTTCAGTTCGCTGGTGACGAACGAGGCGACCAGCACCGGGAACGGAATGGCATCGGGGCTGGCGTAGGTGCCATGGCCGGCAATGCCGGCGAAGGTCATCAGGTCGGTTTCGCGGATCTGCGCCAGCATGAAGGCGCGCAGCGGCTGGGTGGTCAGCGTCCAGGCGGTCTGGAAGTCGATGTCGCCGTTCAAGTACGGCGCCATGCCGGTGCTCCACGCCTTGTCCCAGGTGGGCAGCATGATCATGGCGGTCAGGAACAGGGCCAGGCCCAGCAGCACCTGGTTGGACGGCGTCTGCCCGGTGCCCAGCGCCTGGCGCAGCAGGCCCAGCACGATGATGATGCGGGTGAACGAGGTCAGCACCAGCAGCATCGACGGAATCAAAGTGATCGCCGTCATCAGCAGCAGGGTCTGCAGCGGCAGGCTGACCGGCGCGCCGCCGATCTTGCCCACGTTCACATCGGGCAGCGACGGCGGTGCGCCCGGCGCGGCGAAGGCCAGCGCGGGCAGCAGGCACAGGGCGATCAGGATCAGCCACGGCATCAGGGTGGCAAAGCGGGAACGGGTCACGCGCATGTCAGGGGTCCTTGCGCAGCCGCTGTTGCAGCAGCTGGGCGAAATTCGGCAGGTTCTTCAGGTCCGGCACGCGCACCGGCGCCGGCGGCGGCAGGGGCTCGGACAGGGTGTGCAGGGTAGTGATGCTGCCGGCGGTGACGCCCAGCAGCAGCTGCTGGCCGTTCACTTCCACCACCACCACGCGTTCCTTGGCGCCCACGGTCAGGCTGGCCACCAGCTTCATG
The DNA here is from genome assembly GCF_056393165.1 of Stenotrophomonas sp. Steno-C17. Lineage (NCBI taxonomy): Bacteria > Pseudomonadati > Pseudomonadota > Gammaproteobacteria > Lysobacterales > Lysobacteraceae > Stenotrophomonas > Stenotrophomonas sp. Steno-C17. The sequence goes on along the minus strand of NZ_JBWJPD010000007.1, from coordinate 17,518 downwards.
CCTTCGGCGGGGCGGAAGCCGCTGCCGGGCAGGCGCTTGAGCAACCAGCCCAGGCCGATCACCAGGGCCAGCACGGCCAGCAGGGCCAGCACCGCACCGAACAGGCTCGGTGCGGTGGCGGCATGCTGGCCGATCTGCGGCGTTGCCTTCGCAGCGGCCTGCGCGGTGGCGAGCAGCAGGCTCAACGCAGTCTCCGGATCCGCTCGCTCGGGCTGACCACATCGGTCAGGCGCACGCCGAAGCGGTCGTTGATCACCACCACTTCGCCGTGGGCGATCAGGGTGCCGTTGACGAACACGTCCAGCGATTCGCCGGCGCCGCGTTCCAGTTCCACCACCGAACCCTGGTTGAGCTGCAGCAGGTTGCGGATCGGCAGGCGGGCGCGGCCGACTTCCAGTGACAGGGTCACCGGCACGTCCAGGATCACGTCCAGGTTCAGGTCCGGACCCGGGGTTTCATCGGCCTGCAGGCTGCCGAACTGGGCCGGGGTCGGTTCGAGGGCGTCGATATCGTTCATTGCGGGTCTTCCTGGATGACGGGTACGCGCGGGCGGGTCCCCGGCGGATGGGTAGCGGTGACTTTCACGGCGTTCATGCCGTTGGCGATGCCGAATTCGCCGGTGAACACGGGGATGTTTTCAACGCACAGCGGCAGCTGGGTGTTCAGCTCGATCGGCAGGATGTCGCCCACCTTCAGCTGGGTCAGGTCACGCAGGGTCATGCGCTTGCTGGCCAGCACGCTGGACAGGGTCACTTCGGCGATGTTGAGCTGTTCGCGCAGCATCACGCCCCAGCTGGCATCGCGGTCGTTGCGATCGCTCTGGATGCCGGCGTCGAGCAGTTCGCGGATCGGCTCGAGCATCGAGTAGGGCAGGGTGACGTGGATGTCACCGCCACCGCCGTCGAGTTCGACGTGCAGGCGGCACACCACCACGTATTCGCGCGGCGTCACGATGTTGGCGAAGTGCGGGTTGATTTCCGAGTTGATGTATTCGAAATCCACTTCCATCACCGGTGCCCAGGCTTCGCGCAGATCGGCGAAGGTCTGCTTCAGCAGCAGGTGGATCACCCGCATTTCGGTGGCGGTGAATTCGCGGCCTTCGATGCGGGTGGGGTAGCGCCCGTCGCCGCCGAAGAAGTTGTCGACGATGGCGAACACCAGGGTCGGCTCGAACACGATCAGGCCGGTGCCACGCAGCGGCTTGAAGCGGATCAGGTTCAGGTTGGTCGGCACATACAGCGAATGCATGTAGTCGTTGAACTTGATCAGCTCGATGCCGCGCACCGACAGCTCGGCCGAACGGCGGATCAGGTTGAACAGACCGATGCGCCACAGGCGGGCGAAGCGCTCGTGCACCATTTCCAGCGTGGGCATGCGACCGCGGATGATGCGGTCCTGGCTGGCGAAGTCGTAGGAACGCGCTTCGCCGGACGGCGGCTCCGGATCGGTTTCGACCGCGCCGCTGTCCACGCCATGCAGCAGGGCATCGATCTCATCCTGGGACAGCAGGTCATTCATCGGTAGGCCCTTACTGGGTCACGAAGCTGGTGAACAGCAGATCGTCGGCGCCGTTGCTGCCGGTCTCGGCCTTCAGCACCTTCTGCACGGCGGCCAGCGATTCGGCCTGCAGCTTCTGCTTGCCGGCCACGTCGGCAATCTGGTCGGGGCTGACCTGCGAGAACAGCATCAGCAGATTGGCGCGCAGTGCCGGCGCATGGGTCTTGATCGCCTCCAGCGCAGCGGCATCGCGGGTCATCAGCTGCACTTCCACCTGCAGGTAGCGCGGGCCGTCGATCGGACCGTTCAGATTGACCACGAAGGCCGGTTCCAGCGCGAAGTACTGGGCCGGGGCCGGGGTGGCGCCCTTCTTCGGGGCTTCGGCGGTGGCCGGTTCGTGCTTGCTCTGGGTGAAGAACCAGACGCCGGCGCCGGCGGCACCTGCGGCCAGAACGGCCACCAGGGCGGTGATGAGCAGAGGACTGCGCGGCTTGGCGCTCTTGTCCTTGTCGGCGGTCTTCTTGGTTTTGTCAGCGGCTGCGGCCACGGGGTGAAGCTCCTCAGGGGTTGCTTCACAGGGCTATGCAAGGGGTGTGCCGCAGTGGTGGGGAAGGGCGGCGACGGATTTCCGTCGGTAGCGCCGGGCCGTGCCCGGCGGGCTATCGGGGTACCGCCGGGCATGGCCCGGCGCTACCGGTTACGCGTAGGCGTCCAGCAATCCGCGCTGGCGGATCAGCTGTGCCGCCGACACCGTGGTGTCGCCCAGCGACGGTTCTCCGTCACCGATGCGGCCGCTGCCGCCTCCGTGGTTCTGGCCCGACGTTCCGCCGTCACCGCTGTTGCGGTGGCCCACATCGGCGTGGGCCAGCTGGAAGCCCTGTTCGCCCAGCAGTTCGCGCAGGCGCGGCAGGCTGCTTTCCAGTGCCTGGCGCACGTCCACGTGCGGGCTGCTGAAGCTGGCGTGCACCTTGTCGCCGTTCATCTGCAGGCGCACGTCCACCGGACCCAGGTCTTCCGGGTTCAGGGTGATGTGGGCGTGGCCGATCTTCTGGTCCGCCAGCCAACCGACGCGTGCGCCGATGGCCTGGTCGAAGCCTTCATCGCCCAGCACCGGGGTGGGCGTGGGGTCGCCGGTGAACACCGGGGTGCTGGCCAGCGCGGCCTTCAGGTCCTGCAGGGCGGCGGGCAGGGCCACCTGCAGCGGTGCGGTCACGCTACGGTCGCTGCCGAACAGGCTGTCTGCATCGTCTGCGCCGTCCAGCGCGGTCTGCGCCAGCACCGTGCCGGGCAGTGGCAGTTCGATGCCTTCGCCCTCGGAATCGGCTGCGGCGGCCGTCGCCACGCCGGTGGCCGCTGGCGCGGTGGCCGGCGTCGTGCTGGTGGCGGTGGCCGCGGCGGGCAGCGTGGGCAGTGCAGCGGGTGCGGCGCCGGGCAGGGCGTCGGCCTCCGCGCCCGCCGCGGTGGGCACTGCAGGCACGCTGGGGTCGGCAACCGGCGGCACCATCAGCGCCAGCCCGGCCAGACCCAGCGGCGGCCACGGCGCGTCGTCGCTGTCGGTCGGTGCATCCTTGTCGGTGGCCGGGGCCGTGCTGTCGGTGGTGCTGGCGGCGACCTCGGTCGTTGCAGCGTCGGCGTCGGTTGCGTCCGCGGACGTGGCCGGCGGCGTGCGTGCGTCGGCGTTGCCTGCATCGGCGTTGGTCGCCTTGCTCGCCGGCTTCGTTGGGGTGCCCGCGGTCCTGGCGGCAGGCGTGTTGCTGCCGCCCTGCAGCATCTGGTCGAAACCGCTGCCGCTGCCAGCGTCGCTGCGGTTGCTGCGCGCACTGCTGCCCGTGGAGCCGGTGGTGCCGGCGGCGGTGCTGTTGCCGGTCAACAGGGAAGGCATCACGCGCGGCCTCCCTGCGGGTCGTTGTCCGGGTCGGTGGCCTGCGCCAGGCGGGCGCGGCGGGCGCCGATGTCATCCATCTCGCGCTGGTCGCGGCGGTCGGTCACTACCTTTTCCTGGGCGCGGTAGCTGGCGGCCAGCTGTTCCAGCACCGCCTTGTCACGGCTGGCCAGGATCAGGCGCGCGCGCTCGGCTTCCACCTTTTCGCGGTTGCCGTCCACGGTCTGCTGCTGCTGTTCCACCGCGCTGTCCAGGCGGTCCAGGAAGGCACGGCGGTTGAGCAGCTGCGCCGGACTGGTGGCGGCCATCTGTGCGTTGGCGTACTCCTCGGCATAGCGGCGCAGTTCATCCAGCCGCGACAGATGGGTATCGAGCACGCGCTGGCGCTCGGCCAGGTCGCGGGCCACCGCGTCTTCGTGTTCCTGCGCCCGCTTCAACAGCGGGTCGATGCGCTTGGACTGTGTCATGGCTTAGTTCTCTTGTTCCACCAGGCGCTGCAGCGCGGCCTGGCTGTGCGGAAGATCGGCGGCCTTGGCCACATCCTGGCCGAGGAATTCCATGATTTCCGGCCAGCGTTCCAGTGCTTCGTCGGTCGCAGCGTCGTTGCCGCGCTGGTAGGCGCCAATGGCGATCAGGTCGCGGTTGGCCGAGTAGGCCGACACCAGGCGCTTCAACTTGCGGATGCGCAGGCGCCAGGGTTCGTCGGCGATTTCCGTGACCACGCGGCTGACCGACGATTCCACGTCGATGGCCGGGTACAGGCCACTGTCGGCCACCCGCCGCGACAGCAGGATATGGCCGTCGAGGATGGCGCGCGCCGCATCGGCAATCGGGTCCTGCGGGTCATCGCCTTCGGTCAGCACGGTGTAGAACGCGGTGATCGAACCGCGCCCCTTGGCGCCGTTGCCGGCACGTTCCACCAGCGCCGGCAGCTTGGCAAACACCGACGGCGGGTAGCCGCGGGTGGTCGGCGGCTCGCCCACCGACAGGCCGATCTCGCGCTGGGCCTGGGCGAAACGGGTCAGCGAATCCATCAGGAGCAGCACGTTCAGGCCCTGGTCGCGGAACCATTCGGCAATGGCAGTAGCGCGGTAGGCGCCGTGCAGGCGTGCCAGCGGCGGGCGGTCGGCCGGGCTGGCCACCACCACCGCGCGGCGCAGGCCTTCTTCGCCCAGCGTGGTTTCAACGAAATCGCGTACTTCGCGGCCACGTTCACCGATCAGGCCAACCACGATCACGTCGGCGGCGGTGTAGCGGGTCATCATGCCCAGCAGCGTCGACTTACCGACGCCGGAGCCGGCGAACAGGCCCACGCGCTGGCCACGGCCGATCGGCAGCAGTGCGTTGATCGCGCGCACGCCCACGTCCAGCGGCTGGGTGATCGGTTCGCGTGCCAGCGGGTTGATCGACACGCCGGCCATGCCGACGTGGCCTTCGGCGCGGATCGGGCCCTTGCCATCCAGCGGCACGCCATCACTGTCGATTACCCGGCCCAGCAGGCCTTCGCCCACTTCCACGCCACCACGGCGCGCGGACGGTACCACGCGCGCGTTGGGCAGCAGGCCGTGCAGCTCGGCGCTGGGCATCAGGTAGGTACGTTCGCCGGCAAAGCCGACCACTTCGGCATCCACCCAGCCGCCGTCGACCACTTCCACCTTGCAGCTGGCGCCCAATGGGGCCTCGCAGCCGACCGCTTCCAGGGTCAGGCCCACTGCGCGGCGCAGCACGCCCTCGCGGATCAGGCCGCGTCCGTGCGCGGTATCCACCCGCAGGCTGTCCAGGCGGCCGGCCAGGCGCAGGTTGCGGGCCACGGTCCAGTCGGCCGGCGGCGGCAGGTGCGAATCGGTGTTCATGCATTGGCTCCGGTCTGGCGGATCACCGCATCCAGGGCGCCGCGCAGGCGTGCTTCCAGGGTGCCATCCACGCGCACCGCTTCGGCGTGCACGCGCAGGTCGCCGCGGCTCAGGCTGGTATCGGGCACCAGTCGCTGCTGCGGTGACAGGGTCAGCAGCGGCGACAGGGCGGCGATGTCATCGGGGTGCAGGCGCACTTCCACCTCGCGGGTGGCGCCGCCCACCGCGTCCACGGCTTCGCCCACCAGCTGCGCCAGCAGGGCCGGGTCGGCCTCGTAGGCGCGGCCGACCAGGGCGCCGGCAATGCGCACGGCCAGCTCGCCCAACGCACCGACCACTTCGTTTTCCAGGCGCACCAGCGGGCGGCTGAAGTTGTCCAGGATGCCTTCGATCTGCGCGACCAGGCGGCGCACCTCGGCCTGGCCCTGGCCATAGCCATCGCTGTGGCCCTGGGCAAAGCCTTCTTTTTCCGCGCTGTCCTGGATCGCCTGGATCTCTTCCAGCGTGGGCAGCTGCAGCACCGGCTCCGGCTCGTGTTCCGGGTCGGGCTCGGTGAGCTCGAACACGTCTTCCTGTTCCAGCTCCGGTTCGGGCTGGGCCAGCAGGTCCGGGGCAAGCCAGCGCACGACGTTGCTCACAGCATGGCCTCCGCGCTGCCGCCGATGGTGACCGTGCCTTCATCGGCCATGCGCTTGACGATGGCCAGGATCTCGCGCTGCGCGCCTTCCACGTCGGACAGGCGCACCGGGCCACGTGCTTCCATGTCTTCCAGCAGGATTTCGGCGGCACGCTGGGACATGTTGCGGGTGATCTTGTCGCGCACCTTGATGTCGGCACCGCGCAGGGCCAGGCCCAGGCGCTCGCCGCTCACTTCGCGCAGCACCAGCTGCATTTCGCGATCGTCCAGGTCCACCAGGTCGTCGAACACGAACATCAGGTCCTGGATACGGCCGCTCAACGGTGCGTCGATGCGCGCAATCTCGCCCAGGATCGCCTGGTCCTGGCCGCTGTCCATGAAATTGAGGATGTTGGCCGCGCACTGCACGCCGCCGATGTTGGACGACTTCAGGTTCTGGTTGCCGGCGAACTGGCGTTCCATGATCTCGTTCAGTTCGTTCAGCGCATTGGGCGGAATGCCGTCCAGCGTTGCGATGCGCAGCAGCACGTCCACGCGGGTACGTTCGGGCAGCAGCTTCAGTGCATCGGCGGCCTGGTCGGTTTCCAGGTGGGCCATCACGATGGCGATGATCTGCGGGTGCTCGTTGCGCACCAGGTCGGCCACCGCGCGCGGGTCCATCCACTTCAGCGCATCCAGGCCGGTGGTATTGCGGCCCAGCAGGATGCGGTCGATCAGGTTGCCGGCTTTTTCGCTGCCCAGCGCCTGCACCAGCATGTTGCGGATGTAGTCGTCCGAACCCACGCCCAGCGAGGTCTTCGAGCCAAGTTCCTGGCTGAACTGGTCCATCACCCGTTCCACCTGCTCGCGGGTGATGTCGGTCATGGTGGCCATGGCGATGCCGATCTTCTGCACTTCCTTGGGTTCCATGTGGCGCAGCACTTCGGCCGCGTCCAGCTCACCCAGGGACAGCAGCAGCACGGCAGCGCGCTGTACGCCGGTCAGTTGTGCCTCAGTCATTGGCCACCCAGCCCTTGACCACCTGGGCCACGCGCTTGGAGTCGGTCTTTACGGCTTCACGGGCCATCCGCAGTCGTTCCTCATATGAATCCACCGGCAGGGCCAGTGCTTCGGCCCCGCCCAGGCTGGCCCGGTCGGCGCCCAGCGCCGGCAGCGGGGTGCCATCGTCATCCACCAGCTGCACGTCCGCGCTGTGCGGTTCCAGTGCAGCCTCGTCTTCCTTCTTGGTCTGCCCGGTAATGGCGCGCAGGGCAGGGCGCAGCACGCCGAACAGCAGGGCCAGCACCACCACCGCACCCAACAGCATGCGGCCGGCATCGTGCACCCAAGGCAGTTCCCACCAGGCCGGGCCTTCCACCGGGGTGGTGTCGCGCACGAACGGGGCGTTCATCACCGACACGGTATCGCCGCGCTCTGCGTTGAAGCCCACGGCCTGCTTCACCAGCGCTTCCACGCGGGTCAGCTCGGCGGCCGACAGCGGCTGCGGGGCGACCTTGCCGTTGGCACCGGCGCGCGGCACGTTGTCCACCAGCACCGCCACCGACACGCGCTTGATGCGGCCGGCCGGCTGGCGGGTGTGCTGCAGCGTGCGGTCCAGCTCGTAGTTGCGGGTGGCGTTCTTGCTGCTTTCGGTCGGGGTCTGCGCGGTCGGCGGCGCGGCCGGCTGGCCCGGCGGGCTGTTGCTGGTCGCCCCCGGCACGCCCTGCGGGCCCGGCGTGGTGCTGGTGTTCTCGCTCATCTGCTCGCTGCGCAGCTTCTGCGGTTCACCGTTGTAGAGTTCGCGCGCCTCCTCGGTTACCGAGAAGTCCATGTCCACGCTCACTTCCGGATTCACCCGGCCCGGGCCGGTCATCGGCTCCAGCAGTTCGCGGATGCGCTGGTTGAACGAGGTTTCCTGGCGGCGGACCTGTTCGAACTGGGCGGCGTTGACGGCCGCTTCGCTGTTGGGGTCGCTGACGCTCAGCATGCGGCCACTCTGGTCGACCACGGTCACCCGTTCCGGGGCCAGGTCGGGAATGCTGGCGGCCACCATGTGCACGATGGCATCGACCTGGCTGCGTTCCAGCTGCTGGCCGCCGCGCAGTTCCAGGGTGACCGAGGCGCTGGCGACATCGCGCTGGCGGGTGAATGCGCTGGGCTTGGGAATGGCCAGGTGCACGCGCGAATCGCGCACCGGGCGCAGCGTATTGATGGTGCGCGACAGCTCGGTTTCCATCGCGTGCTGGTAGCGCGCGCTTTCCACGAACTGGCTGACGCCGAAGCCGGGATCGCGCTCCATCAGTTCAAAGCCCAGCTTGCCGCTGTCGGTCAGGCCGGAGCCGGCCAGCTTCAGGCGCGCATCGTGCAGGTTCTTTTCCGGCACCACGATCCCGCCGGTGGCCGGATCCAGTTCGAACGGAATCTGTGCGGCGCGCAGCAGGTCGGTGGCTTCGGCGGTGGCCTTCTGGTCCAGGCCGGTGTACAGCGGCACCATGCCCGGCTTCTGTGCCCAGAAGAACACGGCAAGGCCTGCCGCCACCGCCACGGCAATCATCGCCATCAGGCCCAGGCGGCGGGTGATCTGCAGACTTTGCAGCCGATCGAACCACTGCCCGGCCTTCTCGGCGTTCAGGGATTCCTTGGAGAGCGTCAGTGCCATGCGGTTGGATCCTTACAGCGGCATGTTCATCACGTCCTGGTAGGCCTGGACGAGACGGTTGCGGACTTCCACGGTGGCGCGGAAGGCGATCTGGGACTGCTGCGAGGCGACCATGACCTTGGCCAGGTCGGCGCTGGGGTCACCCATTTCGAAGGCTTTGGCCAGGGCGCCGGAGGTCTGCTGGGCGTCGTTCACGCTGGACAGCGCGCCGCGCAGGGTTTCGGTGAAGCTGGGCGGCTGCACCTGCGGGGCATCCAGCACCGCGTTGGGCAGGGCATTGCTGCGCGGCGCTTCGGCCAGCGGATTGACCGCCGGCTGTCCCATCTGGGTCTGATAGGAGCGGATCTGGGAAAGGATCGAAGTGACGGAGTGGGACATCTGCAACGGTTCCAGAAACAGGGATGGGGGCGTTCGTCTGGAAGCAGTGCAAGCGGCGTGCCGAAACCGGTTTTTGATTCAGTGTGGTGAGGGTGGGGGTGTGTTTTTCGGGGTTGCACCCCGCGCCCGCTGTAGAGTCGAGCCATGCTCGACTGAAGCAACGTCAACAGCTGGTTTCCTGGGGATGGCGGGGTGGGTCCGGTTGCGGGGGACGCCGTAAACCCGTCCATGGGGGCTTAGCCGCGCCATCCATGGCGCGGATACCCCCGCAACCGGACCCACCCCGCCTTCGACACTTGGCCGCGACCTGTCGGAACAGCACGGGGTCGGATCCCGTTGCGGGGCAACGGGCTCTGACCTCATTGAGGGCGCCATTTAACCGGCGTCGGTTTTCTGGCCTATGGCTGCAGGGTCCAGCGGCCGGAATTCTGGCGCTGCCGGGGCGTGATGGGGCCGTCGTGCTGGGTGTAGATGAAACGGCCCTGTTGCTGGGTCAGGCAGGTCAGTAGCAAGGTGTAGCGAGCTGGGCCATCGGGGTGGGCTTCGACCATGTGGATTTCCGCGGCATGCGGGGCCAGGCGCTGGTAGTGGTAGGTGCCGCCGATGCGGATGTCGGTGCCCAGTACATCGAGCGTGTAAGCGCTCGTGCCGAAGCTGACCTGCACCACGCGTCCGGCGTTGGGGTTGTCCGGCGCATACAGTGGATCGCTGAGGTTGGTGAACTGACGCTGGTCCAGCGTAGCGGGCACGGTGCAGTCGGCGGCGGTGGCCACGGTGGGGCAGAGCAGGGCGATGAGTATTGCTGAACGATGCATGGCGGGACCTCCGTAGGGTGTCCCTGCCATGGTCCGCAGTGCAATGCCGATGTCTTTAGGAAAACGTGCAAATGCAAAAGGGGTCGGACCCCTTTCCAACGGAAAGGGCTCCGACCCCTCTTGGGATCGCGCGGGGTCAGAGCCCTCCCTGCGGGAGGGGTCTGACCCCGGTTGCAGATGTCTTGAGGAGAACGTGCAAATGCAAAGGGGTCGGACCCCTTTCCAACGGAAAGGGCTCCGACCCCTCTGGGATCGCGTGGGGTCAGAGCCCTCCCTTCGGGAGGGATCCGACCCGGCTGCAGGCGGTCAGCTGGCCAGTTCGGCCGGTTCGCGCTCGATGCCGTACTTGCGCAGCTTTTCCACCAGGGTGGTGCGGCGCAGGCCCAGCAGTTGGGCGGCGTGGGCGACCACGCCCTGGGTGCGTTCCAGGGCTTCGTTGATCAGGCCCAGTTCGATGTTGGCCATGTGGTTGCGCAGGTCCAGGCCGTCGTCGGGCAGGGCCGCCGGCGCGTTGCCGCGGTTCACGGCAATGCCATGCTCCAGCGCCGGCTGGCCGCCGCTGCCGGGGGTGTGGAAGGAGAAACTGCGCAGGTCCAGGCGGTCTTCGCTGGTGGCCACGGGCGCCGGGGCGGGGGCGGGCGCCACCGGGGCCAGCGCGGCGTCGCCGCGGTAGCGGGCCGGCAGGTCCTGCACGCGCACCGAGCCACCCGGGTGCAGCACGGCCAGGCGCTCGACCAGGTTGGTCAGTTCGCGCACATTGCCCGGCCATTCGTAACCGGCCAGTGCCTGCAGGGCCTCGGGGGTGAAGCGCACTTCGCCACGGCCGGTGCGGGCCAGCTGCGCGGCGATGGTTTCCACCAGCGCGGGCAGGTCTTCGCGGCGTTCGCGCAGGGCCGGTACGTCGATCGGGAACACGTTCAGGCGGTAGAACAGATCCTCGCGGAACTTGCCTTCGGCAATGCGGGTCTCCAGGTCGCGGTGGGTCGCGGCGACCACGCGCACGTTGCAGCGGATGGTCTGGTTTCCGCCCACGCGCTCGAAGCTGCGTTCCTGCAGCACGCGCAGCAGCTTCACCTGCATCGGCAGGCTCATGTCGCCGATTTCGTCCAGCAGCAGGGTGCCGCCCTCGGCCATTTCGAAACGGCCCTTGCGCGCGGTCAGTGCGCCGGTGAAGGCACCCTTTTCGTGGCCGAACAGTTCGCTTTCCAGCAGGTCGGCCGGAATGGCGCCGCAGTTGATCGCCACGAACGGACCATCACGGCGCGGCGAGCGCTGGTGGATGGCACGCGAGACGACTTCCTTGCCGGTGCCCGATTCGCCCAGCACCAGCACGGTGGTGTCGAACGCGGCCACCTGTTCGATCATGGTGCGCAGGGTGGTCACCGCCGGGCCCGTGCCGGTCGGACCCTGGTCCTGCACGGCGCCGGCCTGGTGTTCGGCATCCAGCCGCTTCAGGCTGGCGCGACGCAGCAGGGCTTCCATCTGCGCATGGCGCAGCGGTGCTTCCAGCGGCCAGATATTGGCTTCATGCAGGCCGTGCTGGTGGGCGAACGTGGCGGCATCGCCATCGGCCAGCAGCACCGGCGGCGGCAGGCTGCTGCCACCCAGCCACGCATACAGCGCGGTGCTGGCGGGGCTTTCGTCCAGGCTGCCGACGATCACCGCCATCCAGTCGTTCTGGCGCTGGCGGCCCAGGTCGAAATCGGCTGCGTCGGAGACCCAGCGCGGGTTGAAATCCATGAATTCCAGCAGGGCAACGGTGCGCTCGGCACGCACGGCATCGTTGTCCAGCACCAGGATGCGCGATTCGCTCACGATCGATCCTCCCTGAGGCCTTCCAGGATCGGCATGACTTCCTGGATGTAGGACAGCTTGCTGACGAAGTTGTCGGCGCCGGCGCGCAGCGCGTGTTCGCGGTGCTCGACGTCGTCGAAGTGGCTGGCAATCACGATGTACGGTGCATCGTCCTGCGACTTGATCAGGCGGGTGGCCTGCAGGCCGCCCATTTCCGGCATCGCCAGGTCCATCAGCACCACCTGCGGGCGCAGGCTTTCCGAGCGCTCGATCGCTTCCAGGCCGTTGCCGGCGCTGCCAACGATCTGCAGCCAGTCGATCTTGCGGAAATGACGCATGGCGGCGTTGATGAAACCTTCATGGTCATCGACCAGCAGCACTGTGAGCTTGTTCATGTCCAACATCCTTTTCAGCCCACCCGGGCCAGCTGGGGTTGCCTGGCGCTGAGCCGGCGCCGTTCGCGGGCCGGGGCGATATCCAGTTGTTCTCGGTATTTTGCGACGGTTCGACGGGCAATGTTCACTCCCTGGCGCGACAGCAGGCCGGCAATGGCCTCGTCGGCCAGCGGGCGACCGGCCGGTTCGGCGTCGATCAGGCGCCGCACCATGGCCTTCACCGCTTGCCCGGAGACGCTGGCGCCTTCCAGGCGCACGGCGAAGAAGTGCTTCAGTTCGAAGGTGCCGCGCGGGGTCTGCAGGTACTTGCCGGTGGTGATGCGCGAAACGGTGGATTCGTGCATGCCGATCTCTTCGGCCACTTCCTTCAGGGTCAGCGGCGCCATGGCTTCTTCGCCGCGGACCAGGAAGGCGGCCTGGCGCTCGACGATCACCCGTGCGGTGCGCAGCAGGGTGTCATAGCGCATCGACAGGCCGCGGCTGAACCAGCGGGCTTCCTGCAGCATCTCGCGCAGGGCCGGGGCAGCCTCGGCGGTGTCGGCCAGGGCCTGTTCGTACTGGCTGTTGATCGATACCCGGCGGCTGGTGGCCGGATTCAGCGCCACCTTCCACTGCTCGTCGGCATGCCAGGCGACCACGTCGGGCACGACGGCCACGTTGGTGTCGGCCTGCAGGCAGTCGCCCGGGCGCGGCTGCAGCGACAGGATCAGGCGCACGGCTTCGCGCACGTCCTCCACTTCGGCATCGTGCTGGCGGGCCAGGGCGGGGTAGTCGTGGGCCGCCAGGGCGTCCAGGGCGCCTTCAAGAATGCGCCCGGCCAGGTGGCGGGCCGGCACCAGACCCTGCAGGCTGTACAACTGCGCCAGCAGGCATTCGCGCAGGTCCTGCGCGGCCATGCCGGCCGGTTCGCCATGCAGCAGCTGCTGGCGGATGGCTTCCACGCCGGCGGCGTCCACATCGAACTGGGCGCTGGCCAGCAGGTGCAGCTGGGCCAGCGGGGCCTGCAGGTAGCCGGCCTCGTCGCAGTGTTCCAGCCAGAACGCGGCGATGGCCAGGCCACGGTCGTCCAGGTCCAGTGCCAGCCGCTGCAGCACGCGCAGCTGCGGGTCGCTCGATTCGCCGGCAGCAATGCGCGCCATGCGGTCATCGTCGCCGTCCTGCCAGCTGGTGCCGGCCACGTCCCACATGGACGATTCGGGCAGTTCGTCGAAGGCCGCGGTTTCCAGCGTGGTGGCAGCGGCATCGCTGGCGTCGGCAACGGGGGCTTCGGCCTCTTCGATTTCCAGCAGCGGATTGGAATCGAGCAGGCGCTGGATTTCCTGTTCCAGGTGCAGGCCATCGAGCTGCAGCAGGCGGATCGACTGCAGCAGCTGCGGCGTCAGGTGTAGTTGTTGGCCCAGCTGGGTCGAGAGTGCAGCCTTCATCGTGGTTCCCCGGCACCGCTCCCCGGCGCCTTGTGGAACACATCTTGCTTTTGATCCGGCAGGTCCGGAATCGGGGGGTTCCTGAGGCGCTTGGTTCAGTTCCCGACACGCTGTAGGGGAATTCCCTACGCAATCGCGGGAAGTTGACGATGGCCGCGGCTAAATCGTTGATTGCTGGTGGCGCTGGGCGGTCGTCCGGGGCGTTGGTGTGTGGAAACCCGTCATTGAATGTCAGGGTGACGGCATTCCGGCGCCTGGGGCGGGGGTAGACTCGACTGTAAGTCGACTATCACGCGAAGCGCAGTCGACCAACGGTCGACTCTACCGGCGCGACGAGCAGTCGACCAACGGTCGACTCTACCGGGCCTGGGCGCGGGTTTACCGGCGCTCGATCATTCCAGCTCGTGCTGGTGGCGGGCGGCCAGCAGCAGCAGATCGTTGGCGCGGCGGCAGCCCAGTGATTCCATCATGCGGGCGCGGTGGGTCTCCACCGTCTTCACGCTGATGCCCAGGTCGGCGGCGATTTCCTTGTTGCTTTCGCCCTTGCCGATCTGGCGCAGGATCTCGCGCTGGCGCGGCGACAGCGCGGCAATGCCGGTGGGCTTTTCCCGGCCCAGCATGGGGGCCAGCATCTTGGCCGAGATCTGCGGGCTCAGGAACACCTGGCCGGCATGGGCGGCGCGCAGGGCCAGTTCCAGTTCCTGCGGCGCGGCATCCTTCACCACGAACCCCACCGCGCCACGGTCCAGCGCATCGCGTACATGGGCGGCATCGTCATGCATGGTCATCATCACCACCCGGGTGCCGGGTGCGCGCAGGCGGATGTCGCTCAGCGCTTCCAGGCCGGTGCGACCGGGCAGGGAAAGGTCCATCAGTACCACGTCCGGTGCATGCTGCAGGGCCAGTTGCAGCGCCTGTTCGGCGTTGCTGGCTTCGGCCACCAGCTGCACGTCGGCAAACCCCTGCAGCAGCCGCGCCAGGCCGGCGCGAACCAGGGTGTGATCGTCGACGATGAGAACTCGCACAGGCACGCAGCAGGTCCGTGAGGGGAGTCCACCTTAACTTAGCTGAACGGGCCCGCCAAGGCCCGTCGGCCACGCACTACCGTGACAGCGTTCAGCGCGCCCGGCGCGCTTCGGCAACCTGTCGACGGTGTAGACGGAAAAGGTGGCGTTCCATGGCCATCTCCAGGCCATCGCCCAGGCGGCTGAAGCGCAGCCAGAGGAAATGCCCGCCACTGCCATCGGCGGCTTCGGCCACCACCTCCACCGGCAGGTCGATATGGTCGGGCAGCCAGTCGCTGGGCTGCAGCCGCACCAGGCCGGCCTGGCCGGGGGTGGCGCCACTGCGCGGGCCCAGTTGCAGGCGGATGCCGCGGCGCGACCAGCGCACCGGCCGCAGCGGCAGGTCGTGGCCCTGCTGGCGCACCAAACGGCCCAGCAGCACCATGGTCAGGTCCAGCTTTGCTTCCAGTCGCTGCAGCTGCAGGGTGGCCTCGCTGCGCTCCTCGTGCTCGTCCACCCGGCTGTCTTCCACCAGGGCCAGGCTGCGCAGCAGGGCCTCGGCGCTGCCGGTGCGGCCCAGTCCGCTGCCGGGCTGGAACTCGGCAGGCAGGGCCAGTTCGCAGCTGAGCGTTTCGTCGAACAGCTCGCTTTCGGCCGGGTGGTGCAGCGAGGTGGTCGGCAGCAGGGTCATGCCAGCGATTCTGCCTGCAGATATGCATGGGCCGCGCGAAGGGAGGTGCGGTTCTGCTGCAGGTGGCTGGCCGCTTCGTCGCGCAGCAGGCGCATGCGTGCGCTCAGGTCGTGCTGGTGCTGCAGCAGGCCCTGCAGTGCGTCGGCGCCGAGGATGGCACCGTGCACGTCCATGGCCTTGCGCAGGTTGGCGTCGTACTGGCCCAGCAGCGTGGCGCAGTCTTCGCCCGAAGCGGTGGTCAGTGCGGCATCCAGCGCGTCCAGTTCGGCATGCAGCGGGGCAAGCACGGCGTCCATCAGGCAGGTGCCCCGGCAGCGCGCTGGCGCTGGTCCTGCGGAATCGCATTCCAGGCCGCGTCGATCTCGGTCAGCAGCTGCAGCGCTTCCTGCAGGGCCACCACGTCGTTGTGCAGGTTGGCCTCGGTCAGGCGCTGCTGCACGTAGTCGTACAGCGCCGACAGATTGCCGGCGATCTCGCCGCCGGCCTCATGGTCCAGCGAACCATTGAGGTGGCCGACGATGGCGCAGGCTTCGCCGATCGCCTTGCCCTTGCGCGCCTGGTCGTTGCGCTCGATGCAGGCCTCGGCCAGGCGGATGCGTTCGCACGCTCCGGTCAGCAGCAGTGCAACCAACTTGTGCGGGTCGGCGTCGGACACGGCGGTGTTCACCCCGACCTTGCGGTACTGCTCTGCGTACTGACGGCTGGAACCGTACATTGAATGAGTCTCCTGGTTGGCCACCCGGCGCGTGGCCGGTCGGTGGCGTCAGGGCCCGCCACGGGCCCTGCATTGTGTTGCTGTTTGTATCGGCGCCGGCGGCGCCAAACTTGAGCGCCGCCGTGCGGGTTCAGCTGCTGGTCTTCTTGGCCAGCTGCTGGGTCAGGTAGTCGCTGGTGGTCTGCATCTGGCTGACCAGCGATTCCATCGAGGTGAACTGCTTGGTGTAGCGGGTGGACACCTGTTCCATGCGCGCATCCAGATCATCCAGGCGCTTTTCCAGATCCTTGATCTGCTTGTTGAGCGTGTTGGTGCGCTGGGTGATGGTGCCGGTGGTGGCATCCAGGTTGCTCTTCAGCATGTCGGTCATCGACTTGCCGACCTTGCCGTCGGCGCCGAACAGGTTGCTGACCGATTCGGGGTCCTTGGCGATGGCCGCGTCCAGCTTGGTGCTGTCCAGGCTCATGGTGCCGTCGGTGGCCAGGGTGATGCCCAGCGCCTTCAGTTCGTTCACGTTCGGGCTCATCTGCCCGCGCAGCTGCTGCTGCAGGCCGCGCACCATGGCATCGCCGGTCAGTGCCGAGGCGGTGTTGGTTTCGGTGTTGTAGGCGGTGGCCGACTTCAGCGTGGTGTTGATCGCGTTGTAGGCGGTCACGAAGGCGGTCAGGTTGGCCTTCAGCGCGCTGTTGTCGCGGCCGACGGTCAGGGTCTGCTTCACGTCCGGGTTGGCCTTGGTCAGCGTGAGCGTGACGCCCGGCACCAGGTCGGAAATGGTGTTGGAGCTGGAGGTGCGGGTGAAGCCGTCCACGATCACGATCGCGTCCTTGGCCTCCACCATCACTTCCATCTTCGAGGCCGCGGTGCCGTCGTAGGCCAAGTCATCCAGGGTGCCATTGCCGCCCGACGGGGTGACCGTGATCGCGCCGGCTTCGCCGGAGTCCACCGCGGTCAGCACCAGGTGCTGGCCATCGTCGGCGGTCACCACCGAGGCGACCACGCCCTTGCCGGCCGAGGCCTTGTTGATCGCCTTGGCCACGTCGGCCAGCTTGCTGTCGGCGGCGATATCCACTTCCAGGCTGGTGTCGCCGTAGCCGATCGTCAATTTACCGCCGCCGATCGCGGCATCCTTGTCGAAGGCCTTGGAACTGAGCTTCTGGTTCTGCGCCAGCTGCTGCACCTGCACCTGGTGGGTGCCGGCCACCGGGCTGGTCGCGTTGTCGCCGGTATCCACCGCGGCGGTGAAGGTGGCATCGGTGCCCAGGGTGGTCTTGTAGCCGGGGTTGTCGGCGCTCTTGACCAGGGTGGCCAGCGCGGTCTGCAGGTTGGCCAGGCCACTCTTGATGGTGCTGATGGCCGACAGCTTCGACGTGGCGGCCGTGCCCAGGGCGTTGATCTGGTTTTCCTGCGGCTCGCGCTCTTTGGCAACCAGCTGCGCGACGAGGGTAGGGATGTCGAGACCAGTGCCGACGGTTCCGATGGCCATGAGGGTTCCTTGTGCTGTGGGCGGGCGGAGCCACTGCCGTTGCAATGGCTATCGGCCGCCGGAATGGAAGCTTGAGCGCACGCGCGTGCGCCGATGCATGCGCCGCTGCAAGGCCCGTGCCAGCCGGGGTGCCCGATCGATGCCGGCCGACGCCACAGACGCAGAAAGGCCGCCCGAAGGCGGCCTTTGCGTACTGCATGAACCGGCGTAGGGGATCAGCCCTGCAGCAGGCTCATCACGCTGGACGGCGACTGGTTGGCCTGGGCCAGCATCGCGGTACCGGCCTGCTGCAGGATCTGCGTGCGGGTCAGC